>NZ_JBEOXF010000051.1:0-54746 GCF_040296405.1 Streptomyces sp. NPDC002133
CGCACGACGGCGGAGCTCAAGCGGGTAACGGGAAGGTCGTGCCATGACTCGATCCTTTCACGAAATCGAGTCTCCATTCGAGCCGGGGCGATTCAGTTCGACGTGGGCCTTCATGGCTTGGGCGATTGCATCGGTGAACCGGGCGATGACGTCGAGTTCGTGAGCATCGAACTGATCGAGGATCGCGGTGGTGGACTCGCCCAAGGGGCCGAAGAAGGACAGGGCGGTCCGCATGCCTTCCTCTTTGTAGCGCAGCCGTACCTTGCGGTGGTCGTCGGCGTCTTCGCGGCTTCGGCGTACATGACCGGAGGCTTCGAGACGGTCGATGAGGTAGCTCGTCCCTGCAGATGACAAGTGCAGGTGACCTTGCAGCTCGCCTGGCGTCAAGGGAGTGCCGGCACCCTCAGCCGACATGATCGCCACTAGCGCGAACAGGTCTACTGGGCGCAGCTGGTGCTGGGAAGCGAAGGCGTGCGTCAGGCGGGTTGAGTCCGTCCCATAGCGGCGCAGCGCGTCGATGATCCGCCATTGGCGCTGGTCGAGGGGGTCGTCAGTGGGATAGAAGCCGTCGGTTGTCACGGGCACAGGATAGGCGGCGTTATGCTCACAACATGAACCTCTCAGAAACTGAGCGATCTGGGTGGGTGGTGGCCCTCACCCGCTGGTCGATCGCCCACCGGTGGACGGTGATCGTGACCTGGCTGGCGCTGGCGCTCGCGGGGGCCGCCGCCGCGCAGGCGGGCAATCGGCTGTCGTTCGCCTTCGACCTGCCCGGGCAGCCTGCATACGAGACCAATCAGCGCATCACGGGCTCGTTCGGTTCGGGCGGCAGCAACCCGCCTCTGATAGTCGTCGCGCGCCTTCCCGACGGCGGCCTGTCCTCGCTGCGGGCGCAGGGCGAGTTGCGGGTCCTCGACGAGCGGGTGCGGCGTGCGGTGCCGGGGGCCAGGACGGCTTCGGCTCTCAGCGACCCCGCCAGCGCAGCGTCATACGTGTCCAAGGATGGCCGCACCACTTTTGCCATGGTCTATCCGGTCCCTGATTTCACCAGCGCCGACCCCTACACGAAGGCTCTTCCCGCCCTCGACGACGCGCTCTCGGCAACCCGGGTGGGCGGCGAACCGGTGCGCATCACCGGCGCCTCCGTGCTCGCGGCCGGCGGATCCAGCAGCGGCACCAGTGTGCTGGTGGAGACCATTGTGGCCGGGGTGGCAGCCCTCGTGGTCCTGGCGATCGTCTTCGGTTCCCTGCTCGCGTTGCTGCCGTTGCTCATCGCGGCAGTCGCCATCCCGACGACCTTCGTCGGCATCTACGCCCTGACCTACGCCACCACCATGTCCACTCTGGTGCAGAACATCGTGGCCCTGGTCGGCCTCGGCGTCGCGATCGACTACGCCCTGCTGGTGGTCACTCGCTGGCGCGAGGAACGCGCCGCCGGCCGCTCGAACCGCGACGCGGTCCTGACATCCGCGTCGACCGCGGGCAGCAGCGTCGTCTTCTCCGGGATCACCGTTACCGTCAGCCTCGCCGCCCTGGCTCTGACCAGTGTGCCGTTCCTGCGCAGCATCGGCCTGGCCGGCATGCTCATCCCTCTCATCAGCGTCGCCGTCTCCATCACCTTGCTCCCCGTCATCCTTGATGCGGCAGGCTCCCGCCTGGAATGGCCCCGCAAACGCCCTCCGGCCACGGTCAGCCGCATGTGGACCACCATCGCCGCCTGGGTGGTACGCCATCGCATCGCCGCCACCGCCGGGGCAACGGCCCTCATAGCAGCGTTGATCATTCCGGTGTTCTCCCTCCAGCTGGGCCAGCCGCAGGCCGCAGCCCAAGCCACTACAGCCTCCGCCGAGGCCCGAGCCGGCCTGCAGGCCCTCACCGACTCCGGCATCGGGGCGGGCGTACTGCGCCCCACCGAAGTCGTTCTGCCGGCGGGTCGGTCCTTCACCGCGCCCGACGGCATCACACTCGTCCAACCCGCGGCCTGGAACAGCGACGACATTCATGTCGCCGCAGCCTGGAGCAGCGCCGACGCGTCCACGGATGCGGGTGAGGACGCTCTGACCCAGCTGCAAGCCGCTGCCGACGTCACACCCGGCGCACAGATCGGCGGCTCCCCGGCACAGGACCGCGATTTCATCAACGCGCTCTACGGCAGCAATCTGTGGATCATCATCACCGTCATCGCGGTGGTGACCTTCCTGCTGCTCAGCCGCGTCCTGCACTCCATCTGGCTGCCCGTCAAGGCCCTGCTGCTGAACGCCATCTCGCTGGCCGCTGCATTCGGCGTCCTCACCTTGGTCTGGCAAGAGGGACACAGCTCGACACTGTTCTCCAACCCCGCCACCGGAGCGATCACCCTGTGGGTGCCGCTGGCCGTGTTCGCCCTGCTGTTCGGGCTGTCCATGGACTATGAAGTGTTCATCCTGACGCGCATCAACGAGGAATACGCCGCGGGCCATCCGACCGACACGGCAGTCGTCCGAGGCATCGGCCACACCGGACGCCTGGTGAGCTCCGGAGCCCTCATCCTCGTTTTCGCCTTCGTCGCCCTTGGCGGAGTTCCCCAGACCGACGTCAAGATCCTGTCCACCGGCCTTGCCGCGGGCATCATCCTCGACGCAACCATCGTCCGCGGTGTCCTCGCGCCGGCCCTCGTCTCCCTCTTCGGCCACCTCAACTGGTGGCTCCCCGAGCCTGTGCAGCGACTCCTGCGGATCGCCCCTATCCGCCCGCAGAACCCACATTCCTCCTCACCGTCCAAAGGGCAGCACACCCGCAAAAGCACTTCGCCCATCCAATGACCGTGAAGGGTGCCTCCTCTCCGGCGGAGGCACCCGCAGTGGGCCGAGGCGGGCACGCGTCGACGCCGTCGGCGAGGGCCTGCCGACCTGGTCGCGGGCTGCCGGAGCGGAACCCGCGTGGATAAGTCTCCGGGTGTGTGACGCGCTCGATCGCGCCGTGCGGCCGATGAGCTTTCCTGAGCTCCGCTCCGGATGGGTGGATCAGCGCAGTCCGGCGAAGAGATCGTTCTCGGGTACGGCCGCGCCGGTGGCGTCCTGGACACGTACGAAGGTCTCCATGCCCATCAACTCGCCGAACCTCTCCTTGCCCATCTTGAGGAAGAAGATGTTCTCGCCCTGACTGGCGTGCGCGGCCAGCGCGTCGAACTTCTGACCGCTGAACGCGGTGGTGTCCACCCACGTGGTGATCTCATCGTCGAGGAGGCCGATCTCGGCCATCGCGGCGGCCTCGGCAGGATCCGGCTCCGGCATGTCCGGATGAAACTCGCGCATGATCTCCCCGAACCGCTGCATCCCTGAGCGGGGCATCGTCGTCCAGTACACCTTCGGCGTCAGCTCGGTCATCTCCAGCGCCGCCATCGTGATGCGGTGGGCCTGGATGTGATCGGGGTGGCCGTAGAAGCCGTTCTCGTCGTAGGTGACGACCACATCAGGTCGGTAGTGCCGCATGAGTTCCGCGAGTCGGGCCGCGCCTTCCTGTACGGGGGTCTGCCAGAAGGACCCGGGGGCGTCGTTGCTCGGCCAGCCCATCATCCCGGAGTCGGCATAGTCCAGCATCTCCAGATCGCTGACCTTCAGGACGTCACGGCTCGCCTCGAGTTCTTGACGGCGCATCAGGGCGACCGCCGCCGGATCGTGCCCGGGATCGCCCGGCTTGACACCCCCCGGTCCGTCACCGCAACCGCCGTCGGTACACGTCACGAGAACCGTGCGGATGCCTTCCGCCGCGTACCGCGCGAGGACCCCTCCGGTTCCGGTGGCCTCGTCGTCGGGGTGGGCGTGTACTGCCATGAGCGTCAAGGGCCGGTCAGTCATGAAACAGTCCTCCTGCAGAAATACGTCTTGGTCCGGCTGCGCGGCGGGCGTACCGCTCCTGGGGCCCGGATCCTGGTGGGGCGGACGACCCTGTGGTCTCCGTGTTCCCCGCCCGTGCGGCGCCGGTCCCTCGGTTGATGCAACCGTGCCGGCCGGACCGGCTGTTCCCGGCGCGGCCGCTTGGCCTTCCAGGCGTCGGCGTTTCAACGCGAACGAGGTACAGGCGCGACCATTGTCCTGTCCCACTGCGTCTGGCGTGTGGTGGGCTGCTGACCTGCGCGGTTGCCAGGTTGTTTGAGAGCGCCAGTGGCCAGCGCTCTCAAACGACCTGGACTTCGCGGAAGTCTCGTTCGTGATAGATGGAGGGAGCGCCGTCAAAATCGCCAACGGTATCCGTCGCAGATCGCCGTCTCCGTGGTGCTGCGATGTGGAAAGCCCCGAACCCGCCCTCGCCGCCTCGGATCTGCACGTGGTGATGTGCTGTGCGATGTGCACCGTTACCTGTACGCGGTACTGAGCTGCACTGTTAAATTGGGGAGTCGAACCCCCGCGTTGCTCTTCACGCGCCAGGAGTGGGCTGGAAAACCGCCAGCCCTCGGTGTGTGCACGCCTCCGAAGCTGCTACCTGCTCCACATCATCCCAGCTTGCTGGACTACTCAGTCCAGCAAATCGACCTCCCAGTTCGTACGCTGGATCCGCACATCGACCTCGCGGATCTCCCGCGCGAGGGCATCCGCCTGACCGCGCAGTTCCGCGACCGGAAGCGCAGAAAGCATCATCAGCTCGGACCGGAGCTGCCGGCCGTATCCCCGCTCGCCCTTACCCGCCGCCGCGTCCGCCGCCGCGGTGACCACAGAGTGACGCAACCGCAGGACATCCCGGCGCGCGAGGGCATCGGTGAGCGTGCCGTCCGGACCCATCTCCACGGTGGCATTGGTCCGATTGATCCGCCGGATCAACGTTTCTAGAGCGTCCAGCACCTCACCGGCCTCAGCCAACAGCTGAGCTGCATCCTCGGCGGGCGTCTCCCCTTCCTGGTACCGCGCACTGCTGACGACACGCGCTCGCAGCTGTTCTACACGGCGCGTCGCCTCCGCACGTTCTGCCAGTGCCTCAGCAAGCTTCACTGTCTCCACCTCCCCCCATCAGCCCGCACGAGTATACGAGTGCGAACCGGCTCATACGGACCTGCATTTTGATCCGCCGCAGCCCTGACCAGCCACTGGAGTGAGAGCGGACAGCCACTCACAGCGCCACGAAAGGGAATCCGACAGCACGAACGAGAACGACTGGGAATCCCCAGTTTCAGCGCGACGGGACATGCATGTCTCAGCGCCACGTCGCGCTGCATACGCCGAGGCTGTGACCTGCGACTTCTCGCGGTGTCTCACGCTGCTTCATCTGCGGTTGTCTCGGCTCGCGGTGCATCCCCGCCAGGTTTGCTGAGGCCGCTCCGGACGGGCAGATCGCTGACCTGCGGTGTCTCACGGCCCGCTATCACCCGGGACGGCTGTGCGGTCGGCTGTGTGGGGGTGCCGTACGGCGGGAAATGCGGAGGTCGTTCTGCCGCCGGATGTTCGACCGCAACATCACGCTGCGCGGGGGCATCGCCCCGGTCCGCCACTGCATTCCCCAACTCCTGCCGGATGCGCTCTCCGGGGCCCTCGATCCGGGGCCCGTCTTCGACGGTGCCGTCCCCCTGGCCGAGGTGCCGGACGGTTATCGGGCGATGGACGACCGGTCGGCGCTGAAAGCGCGCATCACCGTCAGAGTGCGGGGGCCGGCGGCGCGGGTGTGGTTCCTCCCGTGCCGCGTGGCGCCCTCGTGATGTCAGGCGGCCCGCTTCACGTGGCGGACCAGCCACATCAGCAGGGCGTCCAGGTCGGCGGCGGCCGAGAGGACCCGGTCGACCGCCTCAGGGGTGTGCAGCCACTGCTCGCAGCCGAGGGGACGGGTGGCGATCAGCGAACGGTGGCGCAGCAGGTTCGTACGGGAATGGTCCGTCGGATAGCCGCGCGGGGGGCGTTTCATCACGTCCCCGGAGATGTCGTAGCCCTTCTTCCGCACGTCCTCGACGATGGCGGACAGTTCGCGGCCGCTCCCCTCGGAGGCCACGGCTTTGCGGAACATGTCCACCTGGCCGGGATCGGGGTACCACCAGGCGCCCTGGATCTGCAGGCCGTCCAGGGAGAACCGGAGACCGATCTCGATCTTGCGGCCGAGCCGGATCACCGCGCCCTGGTGCTGCCACCACCAGGAGTCGGTGCGGTAGTGCCAGACGGAGAAGTCCTCGTACCGGGGGTCGGTGTCCGCGACCTCGTTGAGCAGGGCGATCATCGGCTGCCGGACCAGGCGTTCGCGGTCCGCGCGGTAGCGCTCGCGGGTCGCGTGGGTCGGTTCGCCCTGGAGCTGCCACAACACGTCCATGGCCTGCTCCGGCCAGCCGGTGAACTGTCCGCGCATGCGCGCAGGTTAGCTCACCCACGATCCGCGCGCCCCGAGAGTGAGACGGGCAGGGAGGCCTAACCCCAGACAAGGTGGGAGGTGCTGCGGCGGGGCTCGCCGGCCAGTTCGATGTGCCGTGCGAGGTGGGCGAGTTCGTCGAGAAGCACGGAGAGTGCAGTCGATATGAAGCGGGCGGTGAGATTGTGCAGCCGAACTTGAGATCCCACAATAGCCTGGAGTCCGAGGGGGCAGGAGGTGTGTCATGCCCCGCCCTGTGTGGTCCGGAGCGATCAGCTTTGGCCTGGTCACTTCTCTGAACTATCGATTGGTACCCGCCGAATGAGCTGTCGAGCTCAGCCATGCCGGTCGGCACGGGCCTCACGACCTCAGCACATCTTCCCGATCTTCAATGCTCGCGCCCGCTCTCCAGCGTTCTCCGGTCGGATTCGCTCGGCCAGGCAGTGCCGGTGGGAGATGATGGTGTGGCTTCCTGGACCGTCGCTGCTGCGCGAATCCAGGACGAGAGCGTCTCCACCTGGGCTCAACGTGATCCGTTCACCACAGAAGTCGCAGCGCCAGGCCAGCGACTCCAGGTCTGCAGGTCGGATGGTGAGCCGCACTGATACCGGCGGATGCCAGCGGTGGATTTGCTCGATCACTGCATCGATCTGTGAACCGATGGGCGGAAAGAGCGCGAGTAGTTCGTCATGGCTGCTCGTGGTCCGGGAGAACTGCTGGATCATGTCGATAGAGGCCGACAGACCGGCGTTCTCGTAACCAACGATCTCAACGACCACACCCCATGGGTGATGGCTGAGGACCCTGGCCTGCACCTTCTGGCCAGGCATAAGCGCCAGACTCTCTGTCTCGAACCTTTCCATGAACCGCTTCCCCATCCTTTAGCCCAGCAGGGCGCGCCTGGTAGCGCTCATGCGCGCGTGTCGTCGATGTCGGAGATGATCACCGCGCTCAGGGCCCGCAAGGCGTCATCGTATTGGTGACGGTCGAACTGGAACGGACCGAATGCCACATAGTCGCGGGTCTTGCGGTGCGGTTGCTCGAAGGCGTCCCAGGTCACCCGGTCGGCTGTCACGGTGATGCGGGCCATGAGCGGCCAGCATCCCCACTCGCCACATTCACAACCGAGAACGGGTGTCTTCGGCCCCATGGCGTTGGTAGATCGTCCGAGGAAGTGGTCCTGCATCGGGCCGAATCGGAAGAACTGCGGGATAAGACCGCCGTAGGCGTCGCCTGCGGGCTGCATCCCGGCCGCGATCTCGAACCCGTCGATCAGCTCGGTGAGTGGTGCTCCGTCGATGCGGGGGGCAATCACGAGTGCGCCGTCGTCGCCACGGTGCTGGCAGTCGAACCGGATCTCATTGCTGGTCATCCGGTGATTGTCTCAGCGAAGCCGTTCTCTCCTCCCGGATAGGTTGAGCTGCGGCCATGCGTGGCATGCCGAGGTTGATCGCCGTGCCACCGGGAGTTCGTCGGTCCATTTGAGCGAGCTTGTCTTCGGCGCCAGCCAGGCTGACCCGGAGTCCTTCGACCTCGCCGAGCCAGCCTTCGCGCTCGGCCTCGGCGATGCGGGCAATGAGGTTGTCACGGATCTCCTCCAACCGGCCGCGCTGGGCCGGGTCCGGCCGGAGGAGCGAGCAACGAACACAAGCGTGTTCGTGGATGCAGGCGGTGCCATAGGCGCGGGCGCAAGTACCGACGGAGAGTTTGCGGCGTTCGAAGTGGCCGAGGAAGTCTTCCCATTCGGCGTCGGTGGGGGTGCGGTACTCCTCGGCGGGGCGCAGGGCTCGCCGGCGGGAAATGAACGCGCGGTGGGCCTCGATGGTCTCGGCGGGGTAGATGGCGTGGTAGCCCATGGTGGTGTTGATGTTGCCGTGGCCAGCGATGGCCTGGGCGATATGAGGTGGCAGGCCGGATCGGATGGCATCGGTAATGAACAGGCGGCGGAAGTCGTGCGGGGTGAAGTCCAGGGGGTGGCCGGTGGAGTCGGTGAGGCCGATGAATGCGAGGACCTCGACCAGCGCTTTGCGAATGAGCTCGCTGCTCAAGCGGGAGTTCTCACCGCCGCGGTCATACTGGAACAACAGAGGTGCCGGCGGGTTCCAGATGCGTTCCTCGTAGTCGTAGGCAGCCAGGAGAGGGATGGCGCCGGTTCGAGGGTCGCGGACGCGGCGGATGATCGCGGCCAGGACATCGGCCAGTTCGGGGCTGACGAGAAGGACGCGTTCCTGGTCCGTCTTGGACGGAGCGATCTGCAGCAGGGGGACAAGTTCGCCGGTGGTGGGCAGCCGATACTGGATCATGGCGTGGTGGTTGATCTCCAGCATCTCCTCGATGCGGGCGCCCGTATGGCGGAGGAACTCCACCGCCGCCCAGGCCCAGAATGCTCGGTGCTCGGCCAGGTCGAAGTAGAGAAGGACCCCGTCCTCACCGCGCGCGGCGGCGCCGGCCGCGTTCATGGTGCGGACGAACACCGCGTCATGAACGATGAAGGTGTCACCCGGCGGCACGGCGAGGAGAGCCTCCAGGCGGGCCAAGTGGTAGCGGTGGTGGTCGGCTGCGGCTTTGGCGAACGACTCCAGGGCCGGGAGCCGTTCTCGGGTCCGCTGATCCATGCGGGCTTTGACCCGCTTGACGCGCTTGCGGTCCGTGGTCTCGGCTTCCTTGATCGGGCACGGCGCCGCCCACGGCCCCCATCGGGCCGGCTCTTCCACCGCCCAGCGTGCAATGTCCAGGTAGAAGGCGCGCACGGCGATGAGCAGCAGGGCCCGGTCGGCGCGCTCGACGACCGTCTCCTCGACGGTGCCGTCCGGGCGTCTACGCCGCTGGACGCGGGTGCGAAAGCGCTCCTTCCAGGCGGTGGCGACCCCGGGCGCCAGGTCGAGGGAGTTGATGCCGGGGTGGTGGCGCTCCAGGTCCGACCAGAAGTTGCGGGTCAGGTTGCGGGCGAGGTTGTCCAGCGTGCTGTAGTCCAGACGGGGCCGGCGTTCCTCCAGGTAGTCGATCAGCAGCTCGCGGATCGGCTCGCAGGCCACGCCGTGGCGGTCGACGAGCTGCTCGCAGCTGAGCTGGCCGGTGACCCGGTGCAGAAATCGAAGCGTCACCGGAGCGTCGGACGGCAAGTTCCCCAGCTCCCGCAGCCACGAGTAGAAGAGCGTGCCACTGCCTCTGTCGAGGCCGGCCTTCCGCAACTCCGCCGCGTACTCGAAGGCATCTCCGGGAGTGATGTCCGCGAGACCTCCGCCCTTGGCGATCATGATCCGGGTCAGGGCCAGGCGGGCCCGGCCGCCTCCCACGGACGCCCAGCGCTTCGGATCAACGATCTCCTCAAGGCGTGAGAGACCCTCAGGATCACGTGTCCGTTCGACGAGCAGGCGCAGATGCACGGTGCGGTATCTGAACTGCCACGTCAGCGGCAGACGGAGCACATCGGCACCGGCCAGCATCAGCAGCCCCGACTGGGTGCTGTTCCACCGCACGTCCGCCACGGTGCTGATCCAGGTATGCCCCTCCTCGGCCCAACGCTCAGGGCCGACGGCCGCCGGGGACGCCTCCCATCTCTCCTGCCAGCTCTCACCGGGAAAGCCCGACAACCAGGTCAGGACCGCACGTGCCCCGCTCTTGCGCTGCCACCGGGTGTGCACCTTCTCCGCCCGGAACGGCGGGCGATCCAGGACGGCGAGTATCTCCTCGATGGGCAAGCACGTCGTTACCCAACGTGTCCCGGCGGATCGAGCCGGGAACTGGGCCTGGGCTTTTCGCATCACGCCGCCCGCGGCCTGCGGAGCGCGCGGCTGATCAGCCGGCCGGATGTGCGCGGCACCGGTCATGTCGTGAACGCGGGCCTTCACCGGGCGACTCCGAACAGGTCGTTGAGCGAATCGGCCCGGTACCCGGCCGCCGGCACTGCAGGGGCCTGGGCCAGCCGGGCCTGGCGCTCGTGGTGGGCACGGACCGCTTCGACGATCTCGTCCCGGCCGGCCGGGAGGTAGATCTGAGTGGTGCTCAGGTGTGCGTGGCCCAGGACCCACTGCACGTCGGTCAAGGCCAGGCCAGGATCACGAGCCATCCGATAGGCGGCCGTGTGCCGCAGGTCGTGCAGCGTCCAGTTCGCCCCGAGCAGCTCATTGGCCCGGTTCAGCATCGCCCGGGCCGCGTGGTAATTCAGCGGCCGAAATGGCCGCCGCAGTGTCCACCACAACGCCTCGTGCCCGCCCCGGGGTACCCCCGCCCGCCACGCCTCGTCCTGATACAGGAGCAGCCACACGAACGCATCCGGCGACGAGGGCAGTTGCTGGAACGCCGCGGTTCCTTTGCGGATTACCCCGAGCAGCTGCTCGCCGGGCAGCGGGTCGCGCTGCCGACTGGTCAGCAACTCGCTTGCCCTTGCCCCGTTCGAGACCCAGAAGGCCAGCAGAGCCCGGTCCCGGTTGTGGCGTAGCGCGGCGAACAGTTCGTTGAAGTTGCCGTCGGGAATCCGCCGCGGCAGGCGGTGGGGGACCGACGGCCGGTAGCGGCCTCCGGCCGACTGCCGGGCCGACCGGCCAGCTGCCGCTGGCAGCCGCCGGCGCTCCCGTGCTGCGGGGAACGGGTTGATGATCGGGCCGGTGCCCTCTTCCAGGTGGAAGGCGTAGAAGGACCGCAGCACGGTCTCGCAATGCGCCCGTGTCGACGTCGAGTACAACCGCCCAGGGCCGGCCCGTCCGGTCACCGCGTTAGGCACGCCCGCCGCTCCCCGAGTCGTCGGCGTGGGCGTCATCTCACCTGAAGCCCGGTGGCGCCAGTGGACCCGGGCGGGTTTCGGCGCGATCTGCATCCACCGAGCGAAGTCCCTCGCGTCCAGCCGCGTCGCCCGGTTCCAATCCACCCCCCACCCCGCCAGGAACCTCCACCACCGCAGCAGGTCCATCCCATACGAACGGATCGTCGTCCTCGGACGCGCGCACGCCTGGAGCTCCGCGAAGAACGCCGTCACGGGGGTGACGACTGCCCCCTCCGAGTCCAGCAGCATGTAAGGCCGCGCCGGGTCCGTCGTCTCCACCAGCGCACCGGTTTGCGGGGGAATGAAGCCCACCAGGTCTCGGGCAGAATCGCCTGTCTCAAGCATGGCCGGGAAGCTAGCAGACACCGCCCCTGACCTGCGAATATTCTCCTCTTAGTTCAGTCAACGGCACGATCCCGATCAAGGTGCTGCCTGCGACCGAGGACCGGTCGGTGCGGTTCCGGCAGGTGCATCTGGAGGACATGGGGGCGATCCGCTACAAGAAGGTGTGCGAGCTCGACGGCAAGGAGCTCAGCCAGGCCGAGATCGGCAAGGGCTACGAGCTGGCCGGCGGCGACACGATCGAGATCACCGATGAGGAGCTGGAGAGCATTCCGCTGCCGACGGCGAAGGCGATCGAGATCGAGGGGTTCGTGCCGGTGGAGTCGATCGATCCGATCCGGATCGCGGACGGGTACTACCTGGCCGCGGACGGCCCGGTCGCGGCGAAGCCGTACACCCTCTTGAGGAAGGCCCTGGAGCGGTCCGGCAAGGTCGCGGTGGCGAAGCTCGCCTTCCACGGCCGCGAGCGCCTCGGCCTGCTCCGCGTCGTCGACGACGCGATCCTGCTCCACACCATGAAGTGGCCGGACGAAATCCGTGACCCGTCCGAGCTCACCCCCAACGCCACCGACTTGGACGACCAGGAGATCGACGGGGCGCTGGCGCTCATGGACACGATGAGCACCGACGCCATGCCCGACCTGCACGACGAGTACCGCGAGAAGCTGGAGCAGGTCATCGCCGCCAAGGTGGAGGGCAAGGAGCCCGCGGCGCCGGAGGCGGAGGAGCAGCCGGCCGGGACGGTGGTCGACCTGATGGCCGCGCTGAACGCCAGCGTGCAGGAGGCGAAGGAGCGCCGCGGCGAGCCCGCGACCGTCCACGAGATGCCGAAGAAGAAGGCCACGGCAAAGAAGACGACGAAGCAGGCCGCGGCCAAGAAGGCGCCCGCGAAGAAGACGTCAGGCCGCAAGCCCCGCAGCGCATAAGTGCAGGATCCCCAGTTCCGAGTCCGGGCGGCAGAAGCGGCAGGCCTCGACTCCCTCGGCCAGTGCCCTGGCCGCCTGCTCCCGGGTGATCTGCCGGGT
The DNA here is from genome assembly GCF_040296405.1 of Streptomyces sp. NPDC002133. NCBI lineage: Bacteria > Bacillati > Actinomycetota > Actinomycetes > Kitasatosporales > Streptomycetaceae > Streptomyces > Streptomyces sp. NPDC002133. The sequence continues at coordinate 12,430 of NZ_JBEOXF010000051.1, forward strand.
GCGGACCTGGCTGCCGCCCATGCGGCAGTCGCCGGCGTGCACGCCGATCGGGCTCTGGCCGTTGATGCTGATCTCCAGCGTCCACTCCGGCGGGGGCTGCTGCCGCTCCGCCCTGCTGCGGATCGCCTCCTGCTGTTCGAGGTGGGTGATCCGCTCGCGGACCCGGGCCAGCGTGAGAACGAGGAACGTCTCCAGCACGTGAAGCCGCGGCAGGTCGGGCGGCAGATCAGAAGGCTCGGACATGACGCTGGCCGGCTCAGCTACTCATGCGGCAGGAGCGCCAGCGGCGGCCGCCGCGTGAGATCGCCCCGTACTGCTCCAGCCGCCGCAGGTGATACGCCACGGACGACGGGCTGGACAGGCCAACGGCGCGGCCGATCTCCCGGATCGTCGGGGCCTCTCCGTGCTCGCTGATCCACTCCCGGATGCAGGCCAGGATCTGCTCCTGCCGCTGGCTCAGGTGATCCATCACGACGACGCCCTCACCCTGCTGTCAGCGCAGGCTCTGCGGTCGCCGGCACGGCGTCGGGGTGGTGCTTGAGGGCCATCCGGGCCTCGACCCGCGCCGGGCCCTCGATGGTGGCCCAGTACGGATGGGTCGACACCTCGATGGACAGCTCCCGCACCAGCTCGCGCCGACGGGCGTAGTCCACCTTCTGCTCGTCGGTGTAGCCGGGACTGTCCGCCCGCCCACCGGTCACGACCCCGGTATGCGGGTGCACCTCGCCGGGCCAGCCCTTGGCCGGCACGACCGACCAGGGCAAGGTGCGGCAGAACGCTTCGTACTCGGCCCGGGCCCGATGCAGGCGGAACTGGGCGTCGAGGAGATCCGGAGGAAAGGTATCGGCCACGACCAGAATGATACGCCTGTTCGAATTTATGGAAGAAGCGCGCCCGGTCGAAAGTCACCCGTGTGGGTGTCCTGTGACAGCGCACCTTGAGCGCGTGCCAACGAAGTCTGAGCGGCTCTGTTCGAACGCCTGCACGCTGGCTCTCTCCAGTTGCCGTTGGGGTGTGCTCAGCGCCTTCTGGAAGAGCGGGGAACGGCCCGCTATTCCAGGAGGAGCGCACCATGGCGCAACCGGTAAGCCGGCCAACGATCAGCGCTGAGCAGTTCAGCCGAGTGTGTGACGAGATTAGGAGGACGGCGGGACCCGGGAAGGACGCTCAGTCCATCCGGGACTGTGCTCTGGGCATCGTGCAGACCCTGGGCCTGGCGCTATCCACGGATGACCTGAGCAGGCTCCTCACCGAACTCATGGCCCCTAAGGTGGTCCCACCCCCAGGGAGCCCTCGGTACCTCACCCGCGAGGACATCCCGGACATGCCTGACGAACAGCCAGGAGAAGATGAAGGCCAGGTCAGGTAGACCGGGCCGTCACGCCTGATTACGTCCTCAGCGCCTCGGCGGGCGCCTGGTTCCCAACGCTCATTCTTCGATGGCAAGTGGTCAAGGTTCCCTACGTTGTCTGCGGGAGCGGGCGAGCGTGGTGGGGCCGCCGTTGCGCATGACCTCGCGCGTGATGGTCGAGGTCGGGCGGTCGAGGCGTCTGGCGATCTCCGCGTAGGCGAGGCCGTCGGCCAGTCCCAGCGCGATCTGCTGGCGTTCCTGCTGGGTGAGCCTGCCTTGCGGCATCGCGATCTTTTTCGTGCTTCCTTGGTGCCTCCAGGGTAGCGTTCATCCTCAATCTGTTGCAACGAGTGAAGATCCTTTGTTGCATTAAGCTCCATGGTCTTCGCAACGATTCTATGGCTCTGGCCTGCGTCAACTATGTTCTTTCGCAACAGACTTGTTGCCGGATCTGTGAATGCAACGTAGCTTTTCCAGCATCCGAAACAACGAGTCACAGGAGAGCATGATGCAGAAGTTCGACACCCCCGCCCCGGTCTCGGCCGTCCTCGACATCCCCGCGGGACGCGTGCAGTTCATCGCCGCCGACCGGGCCGACACCACGGTCGAGGTCCTGCCCGCGGACGCCTCGAAGAGCCGCGATGTGAAGGCGGCGGAGCAGACCACGGTCGAATACGGCGACGGAGTCCTGCGGATCGAGGCCTCGACCCCCAGCAACCAGCTTTTCGGCCCCTCCGGATCCGTGGAGGTGACCGTCCGGCTGCCCGCCGGCTCCCGCGTCGAGGCGAAGGCGGCCGGCGCCGAGCTCCGGGGCGTCGGACGGCTCGGCGACGTCGTCTTCGAAGGCGCGTACCGCCGGATCAAGATCGACGAGGCGGCGAGCGTCCGCCTCACTGCGATCGACGGCGATGTCGAGGTCGGCCGGCTGGGCGGCCCCGCGGAGATCAGCACCGCAAGGGGCGACATCCGGATCGCCGAGGCCGTGCGCGGCACGGTCGTGCTCCGCACCCAGTCCGGCGACATTTCCATCGCCGCCGCCGCCGGTGTCTCGGCCGCTCTGGACGCGGGCACCGACTACGGCCGCGTCAGCAACGCTCTCAAGAACGATGGCACCGCCGAACTCGACGTCCGCGCCACCACCTCCCACGGCGACATCGCCGCCCGCAGCCTGTGACCCGCAGCTTCCAAAGGAGCACCAGCATGACGAACCCGGCCATCGCGGCGAACGGGCTGCGCAAGTCCTACGGCGACAAGGTCGTGCTCGACGGCGTCGACGTGGCCGTCCCGGAAGGAACGGTCTTCTCCCTGCTCGGTCCGAACGGCGCCGGCAAGACCACCGCCGTGAAGATCCTCTCCACTCTCATCTCCCCAGACCCCGCCTCCGGCGGGATCCGTATCGGCGGACACGACCTGGCCACCGACCCCCAGGCGGTGCGCGCCGCGATCGGCGTCACCGGACAGTTCTCCGCCGTCGACAACCTGATCACCGGCGAGGAGAACATGCTCCTCATGGCGGACCTGCACCACCTCTCCCGCAGCGAGGGCCACCGCACCGCCGCCGAACTGCTGGAGCGGTTCGACCTCGTGGAGGCCGCATCGAGGCCCGCCTCCACCTACTCCGGCGGCATGAAGCGCCGCCTCGACATCGCCATGACCCTGGTCGGCAACCCGCGGATCATCTTCCTCGACGAGCCGACCACCGGCCTCGACCCGCGCTCCCGCCACAACATGTGGCAGATCATCCGCGAGCTCGTCACGGGCGGCGTCACCGTCTTCCTCACCACCCAGTACCTGGAGGAGGCCGACCAACTCGCGGACCGTATCGCCGTGCTCCACGACGGCAAGATCGCCGCCGAGGGCACCGCCGAGGAGCTCAAGCGGCTCATCCCCGGCGGACACGTCCGGCTCCGCTTCTCCGACCCGGCCGCGTACCAGTCCGCCGCCGTCGCCCTGCACGAGGCCATGCGGGACGACGAATCCCTCGCCCTGCAGATCCCCTCGGGCGGCAGCCAGCGCGAGCTGCGCTCCATCCTCGACCGGCTGGACTCGGCCGGCATCGAGGCCGACGAACTGACCGTGCACACCCCCGACCTCGACGACGTCTTCTTCGCCCTGACCAGCTCCAGCGTGCCCAACCAGCCCAACCAGTCCCAGGAGGCTGTCCGATGAGCGCCCTCTTTCTCGCCGTCCGCGACTCGAACACGATGCTGCGACGCAACCTCCTCCACGCGCGCCGCTACCCGTCCCTCACCCTGAACCTGCTGCTCACCCCGATCATGCTGCTGCTGCTCTTCGTCTACATCTTCGGCGACGTGATGAGCGCGGGCATCGCCGGCGGCGGCGCGGATCGCTCCGAGTACATCGCCTATATCGTCCCGGGCATCCTGATGATGACCATCGGCAGCACCGTGATCGGGGCCGCGGTGTCCGTCTCCACCGATATGGCCGAAGGCCTCATCGCCCGCTTCCGCACGATGGCGATCTACCGCGGCTCTGTGATCATCGGGCACGTCATCGGCAGCGTGATGCAGGTGCTCGCCAGCCTGATCCTCGTCGGCGCCGTCGCCGTGGCCATCGGCTTCCGCTCCACCAACGCCACCGCCCTGGAGTGGCTGGCGGCGTTCGGACTGCTCGCGCTGTTCGCCCTGGCCCTCACCTGGATCGCGGTCGGTATGGGCATGGCCAGCCCGAACGCCGAGGCGGCCAGCAACATGGCAATGCCCCTGATCCTCCTCCCGCTCATCTCCAGCGCCTTCATCCCGGCCGACACGATGCCAGGCTGGTTCCAGCCGATCGCCCAGTACCAGCCGTTCACGCCCGCAATCGAGACCCTGCGCGGCCTGCTGCTCGGCACCGAGATCGGCAACAACTGGTGGATCGCGATCGTCTGGTGCGTCGGCCTGTCCGCGCTCGGCTACCGCTGGTCGATGGCGTTGTTCAACCGCGACCCGAAGTAACCGCCATGACAACGCGGGCTGCCTCCCGCAACTCGTCCCACCCGAGGGCGGCGTACCCCGACACCGCGTCGGCGTACGCCGCCCCGTCCGCGTCATCGGCCGCCCGCCGGGCCCGGGCCGCAGACATCGACAGCCGGACCCCCAGCACCCGAGCCGTTCGACCAGCACGAGAACCGCACTGCGCAATGGTCGCCGCCGGCAAGGCCCACCACGGCGAGCCGTGCAGGCCGGCGCCGTACGCCGAGAGCGGGCCGGAAGGGGCGCCCGGCCGAGCCAACAGTGCCCGCACCCGACGCCGCACCTTTCCGAACCAGAACAACTGCGACCCTCGGGCCCCGGCAAAACCCTCAGACACCAGCCAAGGCCACGCCCCCACACCGCAGAGCTACTGGGATGGCAAACAGGCACTGAACTCGACTCTTTCGGGGATCTTGTACCTGTCGATGTCAGCCGCTGACGGCCCGCCAGGACTTCAGCCGGGGGATGACGCGCCCGCGGCAGAGCCCCGTACCGAACCACGCCGATCGCCGCGCCGGGGGACGCGCTTGGCGGCGCCGGCGAAGGCGAACCCCTGGTCACTGTGACCGTGGGTGGCGTCAGGTGTTTGAGCGATGCCACAGCAATCTGTCCGGATCGCCCTGTACCTGTCGTACTGCACCGAGAACGCGGTCGACTGGACCGTCCCAGCCTGGCCCAGCTCATGGCGATGATGCGGTGGTTGGTCGATGAGCCGCTGCCGCTGAAGGGTCGCCGCCCGGCTGTTGAGCCGCGCTTTCGCGACAAGGGCACGGCGAACAAGATCATGGACACGGTCGGTGAGTTCCTGACGTGGTGTGCGCTTCAGGGGTGGGTGCCGCCGAGTGTGGTGAGCCAGCTCGTGCAGCCGAAGTTCCTGCACTACCGCCCGGATTCGATCCGGGCGAGGACGGCCAGCACCGCAGGATCCAGGCGAAGCGGATCAAGTACCGGGTCGCGGTGCCGGGTTACGAGTGGCTGTCCGACGACCAGATCGACCAGGTCCCGACTGCACGACGCCCGCCCGTGACCGGTTCCAGGCGTCCCCGCTGGCGGTCACCGGCATGCGCATCGGCGAGGGCCTGGGGCTGCGGCGGGGTGCACATGTGGGCGGTGTGCTGGTACTGCCGGGCCGTCTTGGGGTTCAGGCTTGATGGGGAAGCGGCGGAGTTCAGGGGCAGGCCCACGCTTCGGTGTCGAGGCTGTGGGCGCCATCCCGGCCGCGCGCGATCCCGCAGGGGACTGCGCCGGTGGTGAGTGGTTTGCCGCAGGCGAAGCCTGTTGCCTGACATCAGTAGCTGACATCAACGGACGCGTACAACCGCGTACGGTGGCACGCTCGTACTCGGTGGACGAGCCAACAGATCCCAGCAAACATGGGGTTGGTGCTGCACGCGGCTACGGATCAGACGGCACGCGGCCACGGCGAGGAGATCGCCCTGAGTGGCGCGCTGCGGGCGGTGGCCCGTGTGCGCCGGCAGTCATCGGTCGACACAGGCGTGCCTCGACCGCCAAGGCGCGCTGCGTCGTGCGCCGTGACGGTCGGGGTTACGCTGCGCCCACGTTCCGACTCTGCCGCACTCCGGGGGCCGTGAGGAGCAGCGCCCGGAGGTCACTTGGAGAGGTGGACGGTCAGCTTGTTGTGCCCCTCGGCGACATTGGTGCCGTCCATATAGCCGCGGGCCTCGCGGTAGGCGCCGGTACCGCCGGTGATCGCGAGCGTGAACTTGGTGGGGTTGATGTGCGCGAAGCCCTGCAGGGTGATGTCACCCCTGGTCAGCCGGAGGGTGGACTCGCACTGCTGCAGTTGCTTCTTGAGGCTGACGACGGTGCAGACGAAGCCGCCGGTGCCCACCGATTGACCGTTCTGGGAGAGCTTCGAAAAGCCCACGGTCTCGTCGCCGCGACTGAGTCCTGGGGCACCCACGTCGATGGAGGAGAATTCCTTTACGAAGTCATCCAGTTTGATGACCTTCTCGGCGCCACCCCGCGGGCTGGGGTCGCGGTCCGGGGAGGCAGCCTGCGCGAGCGGTGCGCATGCGAGGACTGCGGCGAGCGCGGTGACCGCGACCGGCCCCATTGCCTTGAAACGACGCATCGTGCGTCTCCTTCGAGCTCGATGGACTGACAAGCGGCAATTCCGCGCCACTTATCAATCCATTCATGGCTCAATCGGAAGCCCGCTACATCAGGCGCGCATTGGCTGTGCAGAAAGACGACCCGATCGGACGCGCGGCCGATCCGCATCGGATCCCGACATCAGACGTGTGGCGTTCGGGACGAAGAGGTCGTGGACCAACAGTCGCGCGAACTGTCGTCGAGCTGCAGTCCCCGGCTGTCTGAGCGGCTGGCGTGGTCATTGGGGCTCCGGGCGGTGGTTGGGCCACTGGGTGAACCCGATGTGGAAGTAGTGCGGGCCGTCGTGGCCCGGGGCGGAGCGTGCAGCGCATCTGGGTGCCGGGCTTCTTGATCCAGCAGTAGCAGGGGATCACTGCCCGGCCGGGCGTGGTGTACGGCGTTCGCGGGCTCACGACACGGCCTTGCCAGCATGCTCGGCTGCCGCGATGAGCCCGCGCGGGTCACGGCAGGGTGTGCACGCGAACAGTGGGTACGGCGCACCGAAAGCGCGTTCGATCGTCGCAATCGTCTGAGCCGACGCAGAGGGACCGTCGTGCCAGTGGCACCAGCCCTGAGTTCGAGTTGGTCTCTGCGCAGGTGAGGATCACCCAGCCCTCTGAGATCGGATTGTATCTCAAAGCCTTCGAAGAACTGCGGAGTATCGCGGTGTATGGGGCTCAGGCCCGCGCACTCATCACGAGAGCCCTCGAGGCGTTGCACTGACCTGCGCAGACGGACGATCAAACCGGGTACGAGTCCTGATGGCCGGCAATCGGGCCAGGCACCGCAGGTACGTCGGAACGGAACCGCCGTCCCAAGCGGTCAACCCACGTGTACCCGCGTCTGGTTGGCCGAGGCCGGAGGAGGCCCGTGACCGGCTTCGCCGCGGCGGCCCGGGCCGGCCGGCGCTGGCTCGCCGCGCAGCATCCACCCCTACGTGGTGAGCGAGGTCGGGTAGATCCGTGCGGCGGACTCGCGATGCCCGCGCCGGTGAGGTACCGCTCGACCGCCGCTTTGTACGGCGGCGGGGCGGACTGCGTCGCCGACACCGCCTGCGCCCTGGCATCTCACGCGGCCCTCATCGATCACGACGCGGACGCTCCTGAGCTTCGCGGTTCGGAGTGATTACGGCGGCGCGGGCACGAGGCCGCCATGTATGGGTTCGCCTCTGCCGCCTCGCTGGAGTGGCCTGGCAGTAGGTCCGCTACTGCCAACGCCAACTCGCCTCAGATCGGCCCACGCATCAAGCAGAAGAGTCAGAATAGACCCATGGCCAACTCAACTCCGCCTGAAAAAAGTCTAGTTGGACTGACGGGAGATGCCTGGATCACCTTCACCGCACCCTTTTACGCGGAAGGGAACCCGCTGGAGCCGAGGGAAGCCTGCGCCCTTCCGCCTGGTGACGACCTCGACGGAACCGGTCTTCTCCTGCGAAGACCGGTGTCGTTGAGCCCATTGCTCCAGGGCTCGCTCACCTACGGGGAGCCGACGGTGGACCTGCTCACCACTTTCGTCGGCAGCGACGAGTGGCACGGCGAACTCCAGCGCCGCCTCAAAGACCTCCTGGCCGCCCGAACCGGCCAGTCGCTGCTGGACATGGTCGATGTCATCGGCATGGTCTTCCCCGACGGCTACAGCTCGATCGCCGTCACGCTGCGCCTGCCCGAGGGCTGGGATGCGCGCTACCGGGAGTCGACACACGCCGGTCTCGGCCGGGCCGGACGCGAGCTCCTGGCAGCCGAGTTGAGGTCCTTGCTGCTGCCTCCCGTGGGGCGGCTGCTGCGCCGCTGCGGCGCCGGCGAGACGGCGGCCATCCCGTACTTCAACCTCACCTACGTGGGCAGCACCGACCACCCGGATCCCGGCAGGGCCTGCCTCAGCGACGACCTGCGGCCGCTGGTCTACCCCGACTCGCCGATGCCGCTCGCCTCCAAATCGCCCTGGCGCGACGAGTTCCTCTTCGCGGGCTACGCGTACAACCTGCTGGCGACGCCGGATCCGAAGGCCGCCGCCGAGAAGTTCAGGCTACTGCTCCTCATCCTCGACGTGTCCTACATCCGGCTGGCCCGCACTGCCGCCGCGGCTGACGACGCGCTGCGCCGTGGACAACGCGCCGACGCGCGTTGGCTCTCGGAGCTGGAGCACCGGCTGCGATCCGAGTACCAGGCGCTGGTCACACCGACATTCAGCTACGACCACCATGCGCTGAGGACGCGCGACGCGGTCCTGCAAGCCTGGGCGGCGGGCAACCTGCAGAGCCGGGCCGCGGACCTTCTCTCGACGGTCCGGCAGACGGTTGACTTACGGTTGGCCGAGGACCAGGCGCGCCGGATCCGCAAGGTGAACCTTGTGGTGGCGATCCTGACTGTCCTTTCAGGGGTGGCGACCGCCGAAGCAGCGATCTCGCTCTACGACCACTTCTTTGGATGAGTCGGATGACAATGAAGGAGCAGTGATGACAGAGACCGATGCGGTGGTCTGGGTAGCCGACGGCCTGGCCGCCGAGGGACTTGACTACGGCGAGCGGCTCGTGGAGCGGCTGACCGGGCAGGGCCTGCGCGTCGAGCGGCGCGACCTGACCACCGCCACCGCTGATGACATACCCGGCGGGCGCCTGCACGTCCTGTCCGGCGGTTCGACCTCAGTGAACGACGCCTCCGGATGGATGCCCCGGGGGATGGCGGTCACCCGTCTCCTCGTCGAGGCCGCTCAGCGCGGGGAACACGCGGTGATCGGCGTATGCCTCGGATCCCAGATGATCGCCGAAGCGCTCTGGCCCGGGCAGGGGTCCGTGCGCGCCGCCGGCAGGATCGAGGTGGGCCTCACCGAGGTCCGCTGGCGGGAGGACGAGCGGACCGACGACGGCGAACAGTTCGTCGTCCCGGTCTTCCACTACGAGGAACTCGACCCCGGGCCGCTCCTGGAAGGCAACGCCCACGTGGTCGCGGACAACGGCCACTCACCTGTCCAGGGCTACCGTTACGGCCCCCGGATCTGGGGAGTCCAGTTCCATCCCGAGTTCGGACCCGCCGATGTCCGCCGGATCGTCCTGCACCACCGCCGCACCATCGAGACCTACCATGGCGACGTCCGGGACGCCCTGAACTCCGTGGACCGCTACGCGTCCTCGTGGAACCTCGCCCCGTTCACCCGTCTCGTGCAACACGCCCTCCAGCAAGCCTGACAGCGGGGCCGACAGGCCTCAGCGCGTCGGCGCGTAGTCGACGCGCAGGGCGGCGGCACGTCCTCAGCGCGGCTCCGGCGGTCGCTGCCTCGGCACCGTTCGGCCGGGTCGGCCCCGGACTCCTACCTCGGACACCCGGGCGCAACTAACCGGCGAGTAGGACCGTTGGAGCCCACCATTTGCCGACGTTGAACCTCTACACGGGTTACCGACGATGCCGACCTGCGCGAACGCGCGGGCGTGGCTGAGTGTCGACAGACTCTCATCTCTTTCCGGCACCTGCCCCTTGTGGCTCGTGACAGCGTTCCTTACCTCGCAGGCGACCACGCTTCTGACCAGCGGGGACACGGCCACTTTGCGCCAGGTGTCCGAGCTGGAGTCGCCATGGCCGCACATCCCTATCGACCGAGACGGCCGAGTGAGCGGTCCCTGGACGTCCTGGACCCCGGATAACCTCACGCGTCCAGCCTGTACAACGTGCCGATGCCGTACAGCCAGTTCTTCGACGGCGGCCAGGCCTTCCACTCGGTGGGCATCAGCGTGTTGGCGCCGTCCGGGTCGCACGGGTGCGTGAACATGACCAAGGGCGCCGCCTCCACGTGCTGGAACCTGCTGCGCACGGAGACGACGTCTTCGTCTGCGGCCGCAAGCCGGGCACCTGAGACGCCTGGAGCGTCACGCGCCTCACACCGTGATGACGACCTTGCCGCGTGCGTTGCCCTCCTGGAGATACCGGATCGCCTCGGGGGCCTCGCTCAGCGGGTACGTCGCGCCGATGACCGGCGCCACCTTGCCGGCCTCGATGAGTTCCCGCAGGGTCTGAAGGTCCTCGTGGCGCTCCACCGAGACCAGCCCGCGCAGCGTGTGGCGCACGAACGGTGACAGCATCACCGCCCGCAGGACGCGGTCCGTGCCGCCGAACCACCGTCCGCCGCCCTCACCTCCGACGATGACCAGGGTTCCCCGCGGGGCGAGGGCACGCCGGAGCCGGGACAGCGGGCGGTTGCCTGCGGTGTCGACGACGAGGTCGTAGTGGCGTGTCCCGTCGGTGACGTCCTCGCGGGTGTAGTCGATGACGTCGTCCGCGCCGATCGAGCGGACCAGGTCCGTCTTCGTCGTGCTGCAGACGCCGGTGACCTCCGCTCCGAACGCTTTGGCCAGTTGCACCGCGAAGGTGCCCACCCCGCCTGCCGCGCCGATGATCAGGACCTTCTGTCCCGGCTGCAGCCGTCCCGCGTCGCGCAGGGCCTGGAGCGCGGTGAGCGCGGACATCGGAACGGCCGCCGCCTGTTCGAGGGTGAGGTTCGCGGGCTTCGGTACGAACCTGTCCTCCGGGGCGCTCGCGTACTCGGCGAAGGAGCCCTCGCAGATGCCGAACACCTCGTCGCCCGGCCGGAACTGGGTGACCCCGGCGCCGACGGCCTCGACGCGCCCGGCGACCTCCCTGCCCCGGACGCGGACCTTGGGGGCGCGCAGCCCGTAGCCCATGAGGCGGAGGAGATAGGGCAGGCCGGTCATCAGGTGCCAGACTCCCGCGTCGACGGCGGCCGCGTGCACCCGTACGAGCACGTCGCCCTCGCCGGGCGACGGCTTGTCGATGTCCCTGAGCTCCAGCACGTCGGACGAGCCGTAGGTGTCGTGCACGATGGCCTTCATGGTGCCTCTCCTTCGCTGCGTCCGTTTCCTTCGGCTTCTTCGGCTCCTTGGGCCTTTTCGGTCCCCTCGGCCCCTTGGCGTCCTTCGCCGTCCGGGTACTGGAACACCTCCTCGAGCGGGACTTTGAACACGTGGGCGATCTGGAAGGCCATTTCGAGCGAGGGGGAGTAGCGGCCCTTCTCGATGGCGATGACGGTTTGGCGGGTCACGCCGATCCGGTCCGCCAGCTCCGCCTGGGTCATCTCTCCGTGCGTGAAGCGGAGGGACCGGATCGTGTTCGTGACGCGGGTCGGCTTTACCACGGCTGGAAGCCCCACCTGTAGGCGGCGATCTTCGCCACCGAACCGAGGACCGCGGACAGGACGAACGCCAGATAGATCGCGTTGGCGATCCAGAAGTGGTCCAGCTCGGCCATCGACATGACGAGGGCCGCCACACCCCCGACGACGACGAACGACTGGCCCGTGTACTCGCCGAACCGGGTGATCTCCCTGTCGCGCTGGTCCTTCCTCCTGTCGTCCTTGGGCGAGGCGATCGCGATCACGACCTCGAGCGCGATCGCCGCCGCGACCGCGGCGCCGACGGTCCACAGCAGCGTCGGTACGTACGACACGTCGGCGAGCGGGGTGTGCTCCGCCCGGCCGAGAACGATGGCGAGGTAGGCCGTGTACGCGAGGACCGCGACCACACCCATGACCCATGCACGTTTCTCTTCGAAGGTCACGTCAACTCTCCCCCCTGTAAAACAAACTTGACACCGAGAAGGTAAAGCTAGGCATACATGAAGTCAAGAATTCTGTACATCGCCGGGTCATGACAGCGGCCTCTGCGATAACCGCTGTACCCACGCCGTCCGTTCGCTCCAGGGCTGCCTGTACGAAGCAATCGAGCTCGCCCTCGCCGAGGACTCGTCCTTCGATGACCTGGCCGCCGAATCCCACCTGTCGCCGGAGTACCTGAAGGAAGCACACGAACGGTTCGCCCCGGCACGGTGGCCCGGCCCGGACCCGACAAGAACGGGCGCGAACCCTGGCGCGTCCTCGACTGACCACCGGCCGCAAGGTGGATGCGCGCCCTGCTGCTTCCGGCCGTACCGTCACCCGTGGCGCGCCCGCTTCGACAGGGCCGGCGGCCCCGCGTTCCAGTCGCACGCACACGGGGCCGCCCCACCACCCCGCACAGGGTGACGTTGGCCTCGGTAAGGAGTACGTCCCGGTGGCATGGGCGCTGTCTGGGATCTGCTGAACTTTGTCGGAGCCTGCGCGGTCAGGACTCCGTGCGGTGCTGGTCTCCGCCCCGGGATCGGAAGGTGGCCCCGGCGTCTTCGAGCAGGCGGTGCACGCCGCCGTAGGAACGGCCCGTCTCCTGCGCCAGCGCCCTGATGGACTTCCCGGCGTCGTACTTCGACTTCAGTTCGGCGGCGAGCTTGTCGCGGTCCGGGCCGGGCGCGAGCCGGCGGGCCGGAATCTTCCTGGTCATGTGCTGATTCCTCCCCTGAAAGACGGCGGTTGCTGCCATGATCGCGTGAGGTGGTGGCGGCGGCCACCGGCTCGGCGGAAGGATCGGACGAGAAGATGGGGCGGCTGGTGACGATCACGGATCCGGCCCAGTGGGAGGACCTGTTCACCCGCACCGTCGACGAGCGGCCGGTGCAGTTCGTACGGCCCGCGGACACCGACCGGCCGACCTGGGCGACGTACGAGGGCAGCCGGTATCTGGGGACGCTGAGCGCGGAGCTGGACGGCGGCCGGCTCCGGTGGCGGGTGCAGAGCAGTCATGAAGCCCACCACGAACTCGACGACGCCGTGCGTGCTCTGCGCCGCCCGGTGTCGTGGCCGCGCGAGCGCACGCAGGTCGGCCACTGGGCCCGCCGCATGCTCGCCGACGAGAGCCTGACCGCCGTCGACGTGGAAACGACGGGACTGGAGAACGCGTTCGCGGTGCAGATCGCCGCGGTGAGGCGCGACGGCAGCGTGGTGTTCAACGAGTACGTGCAGCCGCTCGCCGACATCGAGCCGGCCGCCGTCGCCGTGCACGGCATCGCCCCCGAGCGGGTCGCGTCGGCCGCCACCTTCAGTCAGCTGCTGCCTGCCCTGACCGACGTTCTGCACGGCCGGACCGTAGTCGCGTACAACATGGACTTCGACCGCGGCGTTTTCGAACGCGAGCTCGTCCGCCACCACGGCGACGACACGGTGGCCAAGCAATGGTTGAGCCACTGCCAGTGGCAGGACACGATGGTGCCGTACGCGGTGTGGCGGGGACTGTGGTCGGTCAAGCGCGGCGCCTACCGCAACCAGCCGCTCGGCGGCCCGCACGACGCCGTCGCCGATTGCCGACTTCTCCTTGCGAAACTCGAACAGATGGCCCAAGCCATACCCGCTGACCAGGCTCCGGTGTCCCATCTCTGAGCCAGTCCCCGTATCCCTGCGGTGACGCCTTGTGGGCGTGACAACTGGCGGGGTGGCGACCAGGCGCCGCTCCGGCTCTCAAGGCCTGAGCGACACCCCGGGCAGAACACGCTGCATCAAGCAGGACAGGGGTAATGTCGCCCGAGGCGTGCCCCGTCGCATGATGCTTGTCAGCGCCCGCGGCGAGGACACCCTGGCTGGACCGAACTCCCGCGGTGACAGCCGGAGCAGTGGGATATGGGGTAATTGGCAGCCCGACGGTTTCTGGTTCCGTTAGTTCAGGTTCGAGTCCTGGTATCCCAGCCAAGCACGGAATGCCAAGGGCCCAGGGTTCAGCACGGGTGAGGTTTCACGACCTGGATCCGGATGACGGTGCGGCGCCGACCCTGCCGGCCATCTGCACGTCGGCGTCATCGTGGCGCCATGCGCTGAGCACTCACGCTCAGCCCGGCGGCCTCGCGCCGCCGGGCCGGGACGCGACCTGACCATCCACCACCGGCGTCATGGGGCCGGCAAACCCCGTGGGCTACTTCCCCGACGCCCCAGGTGCTTGATCTTGATCCAGTCGGAGGTGCGGCGGTCGGGCAGGTAGGGGCTGGTGAGGCGTTTGGCGACGACGCCGTCGAAGCCCTCGCTGGCGATCTGTTCCATGGCCTGGGCGGCGAGTGCGGGCCAGGCCGCGGGCACCGTGATGCCAGGACCAGTCAGGACGAGGTCGTCGAGGAGGTCGCGGCGGGCGGTGTAAGGAAGCTGCACGGTCGGTTCGCCGAGGCAGAGGATGTCGTAGAGCATCAGCCGGACGGGCAGGTCTTCGAGGGCGCGGGCCGCCTCGGGGTGGTGCAGGCTCATCCGTTGCTGCAACCGCTCCACCGACGGCCGCCCCACGCCGTCGAGGGTGATGATCTCCCCGTCGAGGACCGCCTGTGGTCCGGGCAGCAGGCCGGACAGCGCCTTGAGTTCGGGGTACTGGGCGGTGACGTCCATCCCGGCCTGGGACAGAAGCCGCAGGCTTCCGTCCTCGGGAGGGGGCGTGACCCAGATACGCGTCAAAGGGGCAATGGGTTCGACGCCGGATACGACGCCCCGCGCATGGCCCATCTCCTTGACGGCCTGCCCGTAGAGGTCCTCGGCCGGCTCCGCTCGGACCGGGTGATGCGCAAGCCCGTCCCGGTGCCGTGGATCTCTCCGCCGCAGGGCGGCCGGCCCCCGAAGCACGGCAAGGAGTTCCGCTTCGCCAAGCCCGAGTCCTGGGGCGAGCCGGACGCGACAACCACGCAGGTCACTGACCGCTACGGCACGCGCAGACGATGGCCTGGGACCGCATCCACCCCCGACTCACCACCCGCTCTGCCTGGATCGACCACGACGGCGAACTCCCCGTCATCGAGGGCACTCTGATGTACTCCTCGAGGTCGCGGCGCTCACCGGGAAGGCGCTCGCCGATGCCCACAAAGCGCAGCTCAGAGGGCTAGGCCTGCGTTGAGTCCGGCTCGCGGGCGGCCAGGAGCACCATGCCAGGGCTCAGGTCCTCGGGAGAGCACCGCGCGTAGTGAGCCTCGGCCCCGGTCGCAGAGAAAACGATCCGCTCATGCCCAGAGAGACTGAAGCTTCCCCGTGACCGTTCACTCGGCCCAGGGATCAAGCCCCGTGTCGAGAACGGCACGCAGTCGCGAACGGAGTTCGGCAGCTTCGGTGGCTCCGAAGTTCTCTTCGAACCGGGCCTGCGCGGACTTCCACAGAGGCAGGGCCTTCGCCAGTCGTGCACGGCCGCTCTCGGTGATCTCAATGTTCCGCGTACGGCGGTCGCCTGCTGATGTGGCCACAGTCACCAAGCCTTCACGTTCCAGCGGCTTGAGGTTGCTGGCCAGTGTTGTGCGGTCCATGCCGATCTTGGTGGCCAGTTTCGTGATGCTCGTCTGACCGTTGACTGCCAGCTTCTGGAGGATGGTGAACTGGGTGGCTCGCAGGTTGGCCGGAGCGAGGATTTTGTCGTAGCTCGCGGTGAGATACCGGGCAGCTTTGCGTATAGCGGTACAGTTGCACATGCCTTCGAGGCTGGCGAGGGTGTCCATCAATCCTCCGGAAAGTGTGTGCCCTCGACAATAGGCGCAGCTGCGCGCTATAGCGAGGGCGGCAGGCGCTGGATGGGGCTAACCCGAGTGCGTGGTTCCTTCCGGCAGCAGGCGTACTTCTGCGGCCGCCGGGAGGACCATGATGGGGCCGTGAGTCGGGCGGTCGTTGTCAAGCAAGGCTTGGCTCGACACCGAATACCCTTGGCGCCCAGGACCGATTTCGGCCGGCCGACGCTTTTGCCCGCCGCCTCGTACAGCGATGCTTCCAGGGCTCAGGGCTCAGGGCTCAGGGCTCAGGGCTCAGGGCTCAGGGCGTTAGAACAAATACGTGCGGAACCAGTTGAGTGCCGCGGTGCTCGCTGTGTCGAACCTGGACGTGTAGGGATCGAAATGTCCTCCGGGAATGAGTATGAGCTTCTTGGGTTCCAGTGCGCGCTCGTAGGCGGCCAGGGCGAGATCGGTGACGGTGGTCGTGTCGTTCGCCGCGACCAGCATCAGTAGGGGTGTCGGTGAGATGCGGGTAACCCATGCCCCGGGTTCGTACATGCGGGCGGCACGGGTCGAGCGGATGGTGACGGTGTTCTCCCAGACGCCGATGGGGAGGGGCTGGGTGTAGAACTCCAGGGCGTCCTGCGTCCGGTAGGAGGCTGGCACTGCCGGGTCGTCACTGACGATTGCCTGCGTGCGGGGAGGGGCACCGCGGAACTGGGCGCGCTCGTCCTTGATGAAGGAATCCTCGAGCTGCGCCACGGCCTCGGGCGGAATGCGGCGCAGCCCCTGCTCGTATCCGCTGATCGTGGGTACCTGTGCGACGATGCAGCGCAGACGTCTGTCGGTGGCACCGAGCACCAGGGCGTGTCCGCCCGCGTAGCTGGTTCCCCACAGGCCGATACGCTCGGGGTCGACTTCGGGGCGCTGCTCCAGGTAGGAGATGGCGCGGCGCCAGTCGGCGATCTGCCGCCAGGGGTCGATGTCCTGGCGTGGAGTGCCGTCGCTGGCTCCGAAGGTGCGATGGTCATGCACGAGCACGACGAAGCCGTTGTCGGCGAATACGCGGGCGAAGCGCTCGAGTCGGTGTTCTTTGACCGCGGCGTATCCGTGGGCCATGGTGATCGCCGGGTGCGGCCCTGGCCCGTCCGGGGTGAACAGCCATCCGCGCAGCCAGATCCCTCCCTCTGCGGGGAACTTGATTTCCTCACGCGTTGTCATGTGAATGTCTCCTGTGGGGTGGGGGCTATCAGCCGCGGTCGGTTGGAAGTCGACAGGGAGCGGCCGGCGTTCACCGCAGATCGCACGGTGTGCTCGTATGGACGCGCGCGGAGGATGTATCCGTTTCCTCGGCGGGGGAGTCTCCGGTGGTTCGGCAATCGGCCGGCGTCGCCGACTGCCGAACACAACGGATGCGCAGTTAACGGTCCGGGGTGACGCTCTCCGGGCGGTTGAGTATGTGCGCGACGACCAGGGCTGCAGTACGGGCAGGCGCCTCGACCGGAGGGAAATGGCCTGCGGCTGCCACCACGGCTTGGCGGACGTCGATGAACTGGGGAGCGATCTGCTCGGCCGCAAGGCCGGCGCTCAGTACGGGGTCGAACTCGCCGCTGAGAATCAGGACGGGGTTGACGTAACCGTCGATCTCGGCGGATACGTCCTCTGCCGACCACGCTCGCAGGTACGCCTCGAGGGTAGCCGCCGAGGCAGTGTCCGTACCGATCGCAGCAAGGTGTCTTCCGAACTGCGGGCCGAGGCGGCCGGCGGTCAACGTGGTCACCACGTCTGCCATCACGTCTGGCTCGTGCGCCGCGGAGGTGAAGTGCTTCTCGCTGGCGGCGTCGAGGGGGAACCCCCGGCTGGGCACCGCGCTGATGAGGGAGAGGGTGCGAATCCTGGCGCGGGCCTGGTGGCTTCCCGACAGCAGTTGCGCCGCCTTTCCGCCCATGGAGTGTCCCACCAGGTGGAAGCTGTCCCACTGCAGTTCGTCGGCAACGGCGAGCAGATCCTGGGCCATCTCCTGGGTGGTGAGCCGTCCCGAGATTGCTGCGGAGGATCCGTAGCCCCGGAAATCCGGGAATACCCATGTCATCTCTTCCTCGTCGAGGTAGGGATGCATGGGGGCGAACGTCGCGCCGGACGCCGGCCACGCGTGCGCGCAGAGCACATGGACCGGTCCATGACCAACGGTCTGATAAGAAAGCGTCATTCAAGTTCCTCGGGCTAGTGGACTCGAGCGGTTGGTAACGCTCGACTTGCAGCGGCGCACATGGGCAACGGGCGCGATGGTGCAGCAATGATGGGCGTTACAGTTCAGCCGGTTCAGGCAGCTGACGGGTGGGTGATGAGTCGCCGATGGCTGCTCGCACACCAGGAAGTGGCCTCAACTGCCCGGCGCGCACGCGGCAGCATGATGGTGACCCGCCGTCTCACCAGCGGGGCGCGCCCTCGGCGAGCTGAAGCTCGCCCCTGCCGAAGGAGAAGTTCTCGTTCGGTACTGGAATGAGCGCGACGAAGATGTCGTCCGGCGACACGCCCAGCGCCTCGACCACCAGCTCGTTGATGGCTGTGGTCACCTTGCGCCGGTCCTCGAGCGGCCGGTGCGCTCCGATCAGTACGGTGATGATCATGGCGTCAGCGCTGCGCTGCATATCCATGAAGGTCGGATGCAAGAAGAGTTCATCGGCGCCGTGTTCGCTGATCATGATGAAGCGGTCGCCCTCGGGGATGCCGAGCCCCTGGACCAGTGACTGGTTGAGTGCGTCGGCGAGAGCGCGCTTCTGATCCCGCGAAAAGCGGTTGGCGGGGATGTGTGCATTGAAGACAGGCATGGCATTCCTCTCGTCGCAGCGGCAAGGCAAGGCGCGCTGGTCCGCCGCAAGGATGGAAACGAGTAGATGCTCGGATCGTCGAACGAGTATATGCTCGCATCATCCCGGCCATCAACCCCTGCCGATGACGGCGGACCGGCGTCGCCCCGGAGTGAGCCGACGCCATGCCAAACGCCGCCCGCGCGAGGTCGGCAGATCTTCCCCTGGGGCGGACGCGCCCACCCGGTTCCCGCATGCGGCGCCGACGCCATCCCGGACAGGCCGGCCGGCCGGGGGCGAGGCCGCCCTCCCGGCGACCGGGAACGCGACGCGGCAGCAACGGCACTCGGCAACCGCATCCTGCGGGGCGAACGCGGCCCCATCCTCCACGCCCAGTTCCAGTCCGGGGCACACCCAAATCCCTACCGCTGCAGCTTCTGCCAGGGTGTCTTGCGGGCGGCGGACGCCACCCTTCGCCCGACATGCATGGGCGCCCTCGCGTGACGGGCAATGCCTGCGCGGCTGCGATGCGGGCGCGGCCAGGCTCCGGAGTCGGCCGGACTGGGACCCCTTGACAGTCGCGAGCATATGCTCCTAACTAATGGCACCCTTGTCCCCGACTCCCGGAGCCACTGATGCACAACGACT
Organism: Streptomyces sp. NPDC002133; assembly: GCF_040296405.1. Taxonomy (NCBI): domain Bacteria; kingdom Bacillati; phylum Actinomycetota; class Actinomycetes; order Kitasatosporales; family Streptomycetaceae; genus Streptomyces; species Streptomyces sp. NPDC002133. The sequence continues at coordinate 31,640 of NZ_JBEOXF010000051.1, forward strand.
CGATCGTCGCGGCAGTCACCACCGCCTTCACCGGATACGAACACAACGACCGTGGGCCGCTCATCGCGTTGCTCTCGGACGACTTCACCTTTGAGATGTCCGACTCGCTGCCCTACGGCGGAAAGTACGTGGGCGCAGCCGAGTTCGTCGCCTACTGGAAGGAAGTCGGCAAGGAGTGGGAGTACTTCCGGTACGACGCCCACCAGGTCATCGACGCCGGCGACACCATCGTCGTCCCGGTGAGGACCGACGCTCTCTCCACGCGCGGCATCCGGATGCAGAACGAGCATCTCTTCCTGTTCAAGGTGTCGCACGGGAAGATCGTGTCCGGACGTCTCTACGCGGACACCGCCCGGGGGCGTGACGTGATCGAGGGCCGCGAACCGCGTCGCTACCCGCGTCCCACCCTGTCCTGATCGACCGACAACCCGCTCGATCCACCGCCACACCTGACGGGACATCCGGCAAGCCGGGCGCGCACGCCTCTGACCTCCGCAGCGGATCGGATGCCGCAAGCTGGTGCAGCAGATGCCAGGCCCCTCGTGGACACCGCAGCAGGGGGACCGGCGTTCCTCAACAGCGCGGTGCCTACGCGGCCGCGGGGGCCAGTGCTGCCCGGCCGGTCACCGCGGTTGGCACCGTCGCTGTTCTCGATGGGCTCTGGTCAAGTCCGGCGGTCAGCGGTTTCGGTGCGCACCCCCTCTGCAGAGCTGATGCGGGTAGCCGCGGAGGAGACCTGCCCGTCCTGCACTGCGTGCCGCATGCAAACGGCGCCCATGCTCGAGACTCAGCCCTCGGACGCACCCCGGCTGGTCGACCTGCGGCCACACGGCACTGCGTTGTGCTCTCTCGGCAATCGCTCGCAGCGGCCGACGAGCCCAACACCAGGCACATATGACACACCCTCAGGCATGCACTGACGCCGTCGCGTCGACAGACGACACGGCGCCGGCAGCCGAGCGCTTCCGACCGGTCCACCAGCAGCAACGGACCACATCGCCGCCGACGAGCCCCGTCCATCTCGCCAAGTGGCGCCGTTTCGCCCGGACGCGGACCGGAACGACCAAAACCACCCACAGCCCAGAACGAGCCAGAGGAACGCAATGAATGACACCGACCGCTCTGCGAAACGGCCCGCCTCGCTCACCAAGATCATTGTGGTGAGCAGTGCCGGATCAGCCATCGAGTGGTACGACTTCTTCATCTACGGCACTGCTGCGGCGCTCATCTTCAACAAGCTCTTCTTCCCGCAGGCCGACCCGCTGGTGGGAACGCTGCTGGCCTTCACGACGTTTGCCGTCGGCTTCGTCGCCCGGCCCCTGGGCGGCGCTGTGTTCGGCCACCTCGGGGACAAGGTCGGCCGCAAGCCGGCCCTGGTCGCCGCGTTGCTCCTGATGGGCGGCTCGACGACCCTGATCGGCCTGTTGCCGACGTACGGCTCCATAGGCGTCACGGCGCCGATCCTGCTAGTGGTCCTACGTTTCCTCCAAGGCATCGCCGTCGGCGGCCAGTGGGGCGGAGCCGTGCTGATCGCCACAGAGAACGCACCGGAGCACAGGCGCGGACTCTACGGCAGCTTCGCTCAACTGGGCGTGCCGATAGGCCTCATGCTCTCCAGTCTGGTGTTCCTCACGAGCACCTCATGGCTCGGTGAAGAAGCATTTGCTGCGTGGGGCTGGCGGGTGCCGTTCCTGGGCAGCATCCTGCTGGTCCTGATCGCCTTCTACGCGCACTTCCAACTCGAGGACACGGCCAGCAGCAAGGAGGCCGGACACGAGGGTGGTGCCTCCCGCTCACCCGTGTTCGAGGTGCTGCGCAACCACGCCAAAGTCGTCGCGCTCACCGCCGGCGCCGTGTTCAGCGCCGGTGCCGGCTTCTACCTGTTCGCCACCTACATGCTGTCGTACGGGACCACGGTCCTGGGACTGCCCAAGAGCACCATGCTGACCGCAGTCCTCCTGGGCGCTGCCGTCCAGGTTCCGGCGCTGATGGGCTTCGGCGCACTGTCCGACCGGATCGGCCGTCGAAAGGTGTTCCTCTCCGGCGCAATCGGCATGGGCCTGTGGGTATTTCCGGCCTTCCTGCTGGTCGACACGGCGCAGCCGGTCTTCGTCACCATCGCTCTGGTCGTCGGCCAGTTGTTGTTCGCGACCATGTACGGGCCACAGGCGGCCTTCCTGGCAGAGCTGTTCTCGGCACACGTGCGCTACTCGGGCGCCTCTCTCGGATACCAGCTCGGCCTCATGCTCGGCGGCGCCCTCACGCCCATCATGGCAACGTGGCTCTACGCGGAGTACCAGTCCTTCGTACCGGTTGCCGCACTCCTGGTGGCAGCGGCCCTGATCTCCTGCAGCTGCGTCCTCGTGCTCAGCGAGACCCACCACGGCAACCGTAACCGCACGCCTGCCCAGCCGACCAGGCAGAACAGCGGCCTCTCCGTTTCCTGACTCCGCCTCATACGCTGCTGTGCTGCCCAGGACCTGATCGATTCTGGGCAGCATGCCCCCAATGAGGCAAACACTCACCCTGGAGGCCACACGCCGCGCAGAATCCGACCGCCAAGCGTCAGCGGCAGCCGCCGATGCGGAGTGAACTTCCCCCAAGGCCGGGTAGTTAGCGTTTTCGCAGGTCACGCAAGGAGCGTTGACAGGGCCTCTGCGCGACGCAACGGAGCTCGTTGGTACAGGCAGTCGTCCAAGACAGCTTGTCCCGGAGGAGCTCCGTTGCCCGGTCATTGTGTCCTGCCGCCGTCACTGGCGAACATCACCCGTTCGGTGACTGTGGCCGCAGGGCGGTTCGCGCCCGGCCATCTGGGAGAACTGACACCGATCATGCCGTTCGAGTTGGTCGATGCGGTCTTGTCGGAGACTCGGACCGTCCAGCGCAGGCTGCGCGATCTGCCCTCACGGGTCGGCGTCTACTTCCTGTTGGCAATGTGTCTGTTCCCCGAGATCGGCTACCGGCTGGTGTGGGACAAACTGGCGGTCGGCCTGTCGGGGATGCCGGTTGTCGCCCGAGCACGAAGGCGCTGCGTGATCTGCGCCGCAGACTCGGCAGCGCGCCGGTACGGGTGTTGTTCGAGGTGCTGGCCGGGTTGTTGGCCCGCCCGACCACGCCGGGGGTGCGGTTCGGCCCGTATCGGACGGTGTCGTTCGACGGCTGCAGCTCGATCAAGGTGCCTGACAGCCAGCGCAACCGGGGCTGGCTGGGGCGGTGCCCGCACGGCGGGTATCCCCAAATCGAGCTGATGACGCTGGTCGAGACCGGCACCCGGTCCGTGATCGCGGCGGTCTTCGGCCCCACCCGGGAGGGCGAGACCTCCTACCCCACCAGGCTGTTGCACCATCTGGGCCCCGGGATGCTGGTGCTGTGGGACCGGGGTTTCGACAGCAACGGCTTCCTCACCGCCGTGCACGCTACCGGCGCACAGGTCCTGGGCCGCATCCGCCAGCGCCGCCGCCCACCGGTCCTCAAGCCGCTTGCCGACTCCTCCTACCTCTCGGTCATCGGCGGCGTCCCGGTGCGCATCATCGAGGCCCAGGTGAGCATCACCTGCACCGATGGTGCCACCTTCGAGGGCTCCTACCGCCTGGTGACCACGCTCCTGGACGCCCGCCGCTACCCCGCCGACCGCCTCGTGCACCTGTATCACGAGCGCTGGGAGCACGAGAGCGCCTACTACGCCTTGCGCCACACCATCCTGCACGGACGCGTCCTGCGCTCGCACGACCCGGTCGGCGTCGAGCAGGAGATGTGGGCCCTGCTCACCCTCTACCAGCTCCTGCGCCGCACCATGGTCCAGGCGGCGGAGTCCCAGCCGGGCACCGATCCCGACCGCTGCGGCTTCACCATTGCCCTCCAAGCTGCCCGCGACCTGCTGGTATGCGCGGAGGGAGTCTTCGAGCAGGGCATCGGAGAGATCGGCCGGCGCGCCCTGTCGGCGCTGTCGCCCGCACGGCGGGCCCGCGTCAGCACCCGCAAGGTGAAGTCCCCCACCTCCCGTTACGCGGAACGGAAAATGGACGGCCGCCCTGACAGCAGCAAGGCCGTGACCTCGACGACGATCACTCTCCTACCGCCGCCGGTGCCGGAGCCCGCACTGCCCACGACCACGGTCCCCCAGTACGTCGGCCCCGGCCAGACCAGCAACCGCATGACACGCGTCCTGACCATCCTGCAGGCAGAACCCGAACGGCTCTGGCGCTCACGGGAGATCGCCGAACTCCTCGGCGACGTCACCCTCGTTGCCACCTACCGACAACTCGCGCGCTGGACCGAGAAAGGAATGATCAAGAGGGTCCGCACGGGACGCTACGCGGCAATCACACAGGAAACGGCACCCCTTGCGTGACCTGCGAAAACGCCAACTACCCGGCCTTGGGGGAACTTCAACTACGTACAGCAGGTTGCGGTCGGTGACGGCCGCCGACCCCGCGGCAAGAGTATGGAACAGGCGCAAGATGAGGCTGGAGTGCCGCCCGGCGTGTGGATAGGCCGGGCGCTGCCCGCGGTCGGCCTAACTGCGGGCACCAGGGTGACAGAACAGCAGATGCGGCATCTGTTCGGGGAAGGCCGGCACCCGGACGCGAACCGCATCGTCGCCGCCCGGCTGGCCGCTGGGGACCGTCCCGCCGAGGCCCAGCGCGCGGCCAAGCTCGGGTACAGAATCCAGCGCTGGTCGGGCGGCGACCTCGTCTTCCGCCCGCCGGGCAGCGTGCAGGCCCTGTGGGCCCTGGCCGCCAGCCCCGTCCGACAGGCCATCGAGGCCGCGCACAGCCGCGTCATCGGCGAGGTCCTGGCCGTAGCCGAGACGGAGCACCTGTGGGTCCGCGTCGGACGCGACAGCACCGTCCAGCCCGCCCGCCCGGGCGTGATCGCGGCCCGCTTCCGCCACTACCAGGACCGCGACGGCGGGCCACTCCTCCACGACCACGTGGTGCTCTCCGTCAAAGTCATTCGCGCCGATGGCCAGTGGGGAACGCTCCACACCCGCCCATTCCTCGAGTACGCCGTCGCGCTGTCCGAGCTCTATAACCAGCGGCTCATGGAAGAGCTCTGCACCGCGCTCGATCTCGCAACGGTGCCGCACTACCCGACCGCCGGCCAGCGGCCGGTGATGGAACTCGCCGGAATCCCCGAGCAGCTCATCGACTTGTTCGCCACCCGCAATGCCGCCACGATGCGGCAGCTGGCCGCCGACGAGGACACCTACCGGAGCCGCACGGGCCGCCGGCCCACGGTGAAGGTCCGCCATCGCATGATGGCCCGCGCCTCCCACACCACCCGCCCAGCAAAACCGGCCACCAAGCCCCTGCCCGTGCTGCGCGCCCGCTGGCGCGACCTGGCGGTCGCCCGCTACGGCCAGGCGCTCATCGACGGCCTCCTCGACGCGGCCCGGGCAGCCGCCCGCGTCATCCGGCAGGCAGTCCGCACGACCGTCGACATCGCCGCGGCCGCCCTGGAAATCACCGCGATCGTCGCCGTCCATCACGGCGGAACCTTCCGCCACCGCCACCTGCTCGCCGAAGCCCGCCGCTACCTCGCCCGCACCCTGCGCGGCCACCCCGCCCCACCACTCACCGACACGACCATCACCTCGACCGCCATCCGCAACCACTGCCTCCCCACCAACGACCAGCCCGACCCCGACCAGCCCCTCGCCCTCGCACACCGCGCCTTCACCCCGGCTTGGCTCCCCGACCCGACCAGCCGCCCAACCACGCCCACCGCACACCGACTCCATGACCGCGCCCGAGCCGAAGCCTTTCTGCGCACCGTCCGCGCCCGCACCGCCACCCATCTCCCACAGACCGCGCCGCCTGCTCAGCTGTCAAGGTCGCGACGGCCCGACATGCGCGCGAGTGAGCAGCAAGTAGCCGCCAGCCATAGGAAGCAGGACCCCGGTCACATGCGGTGAAACAGGTTCGTTGCGGCGGAAATGCTGCTGAGTAGCAGTTCGCGCCCGTCCGGTGCGAGGGCGTGTCACGTGACAGCAAGGTGTTTAGATGACGTCGATGCCTGGTCCCAGGGCGGTCCGACCGCTGGCGACGCTGGCGATGGTACTGCTGGCGAGGCCGCCGACAGACAGGTTGACGTGCGAGTCGGTCCTGTCGGGTGCTCGAAGTCATGGCTCATCAAGTCGCCCTCAATGAGCAGCACTTGACACCGAGTCACAGTGTCATTCAAGATCACCTGCTGGCAGTCGGGTGGGAACCGCACCACCGAGGCGCCGCATGACGCTCCCTCAAAAGGTGGAGCGATAGGGAGGGGAAGCTTTGATGCGTTCTCGCATGAAATCTGCACTTGCTACTGCCACGCTGGCAGCTGCGTTGGTCGGCGTGACCGCTCCGAGCGCCGCCGCATGGGATACCGTCAAGCAGTTTTCCTTCACGGATGAAGGCGTCGGGGCCACGACCGGCTTCTGGAACGCGAAGCAGGGAAACCAGCAGGCCACGCAGGATGCATGCGCCACGAGCAACGGCGCACAGGGCCGTGTTGGCTATGACTTCAACATCCAGGTGACGTTGGAGCCGGACAAGTGGATTGCCTGGCGCGACTGGTCCTGCGATAACTCGACGTACTGGAAGCAGTTCGCCTACAGCAACACCCCGGGCGGCCGTTACTACATGGAGATCGAGTCCGCGCCCGCCTTCATCCACTCTGCGGGCCGTATCAACTACGACGGCTGACCCAGAAGCATGAATGTCCTTTCCTGTCACGAAGTGACCAAACGATACCGAAGGCACTCCGTGCTGGAGGGGATCAATCTGACCGTGGAGGCCGGCGAGACCGTCGGCCTCCTCGGTCTCAATGGCGCGGGAAAGACCACCCTCATGCGTCTCATGACGGGCCTGGTCTCCGCAGATTCGGGAGATATCCGGCTGTTCGGCGAACCGTTGCCGATGCGGCCTCGACAACTGGCACGCGTAGGCGCGGCCCTGGACGCCCCGGCCTTCTATCGCTGGACGACCGGCCGGGCCATGCTGCGGATCCTGCTCGACACCTCCGGGCTTCAGGATCGCGGCCGGATCGCGAGGTGCCTCGATCGCGTGGGGCTTTCGGGGGCGGCCGATCGCAGGATCGGTGCGTACTCTCAGGGCATGCGGCAGCGTCTTGCGATCGCCGCCGCTCTGCTCAAGCAGCCGGATCTGCTGATCCTCGACGAGCCGACCAACGGTCTGGACCCGGAAGGGCTTCGGATGGTCCGCAGGGTTGTCGCCGAAGAGGCATCTCGGGGTGCGGCCGTTCTCGTCTCCAGTCACCAGCTCGACGAAATCCAGCGCGTCTGCGATCGCGTCATCATGCTTTCCCGCGGACGAGTCGCAGCTGCGGGAACGCTCGCGTCACTCGGCTACAACCCGCAGGACGGACCGGAAGCATTCGAGAACTGGTTCTTCCGGCTGGTCGGAGAGGGCGCCGATCGGTGATGTCACTCATACGAGCCGAGTTGCGGCGCCTGCTCCGTCATCCGCTCGCTCTTGTCCTTGCCGTGCTTTTCGCCATGGGCTCGCTCTATTGCGCCTGGGTCAGCCAGGACTCGGCGTCGTGGAATATTGAACAGGTCGAGCTCAATCTCGGGCACATCGACGAGATCTGCACCTCCAACAACACGGCGGAGCAGAAGGCCCGATGTGAGGCGGATCTGCCCCATCAGGTGGCCGGACTGGAACGCCGCAAGGAGGAGTTCCTGGAGAATGGTGCCCGCGCGGCCTTCGCCCAGCACCCCGTGGGCGCCCTCCTGTGGACTGCCAAACTCCTTACCTCGATCCCTGGCCTCACTCTGCTCGTGCTTCTCGCTGCGTTCTCGGTCGCTGGCGAGTGGAGCCGCGGCAGCATCGTGCAGCTCCTTCTCCAGGAAGGCCGCCTCGTCCGCCTACTGGCGGCCAAGGTCTGCGCCTTGTGGGCGTGGATGATGCTGCTCCTCGCGCTCTCGGCGGGAGCGACGGCCGGGTTCGGCATCCTCTACAGCTCGGACGCCTATCCCCTGCCCTCTCCGGGCTCAGCTGGTTCCGTCCTGGCAGACACAGCCACCGGCGTGGCTGGAGCGTCTCTTGTCCTGGCGGGTGGGGCCGCTTTCGCAGTAGCGCTCGCGTCCATGGTCCGACTCCCACTCCGTACGTTCCTCAGCGGGCTCCTCGTCCTCGCCATCGTCGTGCGTACCTCCTCCGTGACCGGCATCGGGGCGTGGCTCCCCGGTGCCGCACTAGCTGACCTGGTCGGCTTCGGCGGCATGGACAGCGTGTGGGACCACTTCTGGGTCTCCACAGCCCCGTCCCCGGCACCCGCTCTGCTGCGCGCCCTGCCGACCGTCGCCGGGATCGGCCTGATGTGGTGGTGGCTGCACCGTCGGTCCCTCACTCGGGACCGCATCTGATGCGCGCCGACCGTCGTCGTAGACGGCAGATGGGCAAAGCCTGGGCGGGTGAGCTGCGTGCCCTCTGGAACGCCCCTGTGTGGGCAGTGGTGTCCGGGGTCGGCCTCGTCTCGTTCCTCACCGTGTCCCGGATCTGGCTCGCCGGTGCGGAGTACGGCGTCGTGGACAGCTCTGTGGCTTCGCTGACACAGCCGGCCGCAGCGCTGCGCGCCTCGGCGTGGCAGATCTCGACCCTTCTCGGGCTGCTCCTCACCGGAGTGCTGGTGGCGACGACACTTGGCCAGGCCCTGGAGGGTGGCACATGGAGCATGCTCCGGCTGCATGAGCACCGAGTGAGCAGGCTTCTGTTCCGGAAAGCCGGTGCCGTGCTCCTGGCACTGCTGACCGCACAACTGATGACAGCGGTCCTCCTGTGCATGGGCGTAATCCTGCTTTCCCGGATATTCCCCATCCAGTCACGCGTGGGAGCGCACGGGAACCGCGTGCCGTCTCCCACATCAGCGGATGTAGTCACCTGGGGAGAAGCAGCAGCAGCCGTCGCCTCAACGATGCTGGTGCAGATCCTTTTCGTAGCGATGACGGCCTGCGCTGCGGCTTTGCTGCGCAGTGTGATCGGGACGCTGGCCCTCGGCCTGGGTCCGATTTTGGTGACGTCTCCGTTGGTGCTGCTGCCCGTAGCGCCGTTGCTCCCTCAGCGGTGGGTCGCCGACCTGCTGGGCCTCCCCTCGGAAGCCCAGTTCCAGCTCTACTTCTGGAACCAGGCGCCGCCCGACCCCGACCCTGCCATTGGCGGCCTGGCTCTGGCGGCGTCCGCTGTCCTGCTGATGGCAGCGGCGTGGCACCTGCTGCGTTCCGAACGCTCCCTCAAACCCGTCGATTAGGGTCGAACACGACGGCTTGCGTTGGCGGGGTGGGGTGGGTGGTGGAGGCGGCCGGGGTACTGCGCGGGGAGCTGGTGCGGCCGGGCGGTTTTCATTGCTGTCGTGGCTTCGTTCACTTCAACCGACAGCGTTTGTTCATGGGTTCCGGCGGCGTTCAGTGATCACCGGCACTCTGGATGTTCACGGGAAATAGCGGCAGCGTCTTGGTCGTGCCGCTCGTCGACCTGCTTCGCAGATCGACGTGATCATTCAGCGAAAAAGGAGCCGTGCTGTCTGCGGCAGAGGTGGCAACATGCGGTGTCATGGCAGATGACAGCACCAGTGCGTTTCAGGCGGGCCAGACGGGGCTTATCGTCCGGATCCCGGAGGCAGAGCCGTCCGTCCGCGGGTGGCGTGAACGGCTCGACCCCTCGGCCCAGGCCGGGGTTCCAGCCCACGTCACCGTGCTCTTCCCGTTCCTCGATGAGAGCCGAATAGATGCGCTCGTCTACTCCGCTCTCGCGGACGTTCTGGGCGGCCACCAGGCCTTTGACTTGCGGTTCGAGCGGTGTGGACGTCTCCCGGAAGTGCTGTATCTCGTCCCCGAGCCTGACACGCAGTTGCGGCAGCTCACCGCGGCGATCGCTGATCGTTGGCCTGAGGCTCCGCCGTATGGCGGCCGGTTTGCCGAGATCGTGCCGCACCTGACCACCGCTCAAGGTCAGGAAGACGCCGCCCTGGAGGAGATCGAGGCCGACCTCGCAGGCACGCTCCCGTTCACGTCTCACGTCGCGTCGGTTGAACTCATAGTGCACGACGGCGTGAAGTGGCAAGAACGAGCGTCGTTCGCACTCGGAGAATGCACCAGGTCATGAGGCTTGGGCTGGTCCGCTGCCCATCGGCTTCGGCGGTGAGATGCCCCGGGTCAGAGAGCACACGCTCCAGCAAGGCGACCGGGTGCTGTGCTATGCCGACGGCATCATTGAGGAATACGTGAGCGACGGGGAGCCCCCAGACCTCGACGGCGACGAGTGGGACCACCTCACCGACGCGATCGACCTCTACACCCGCGCCCGCATCGAACGCCGCCTGGAGCAGATGCGTGAGCGCACCGTCGCCACCCGCGAAGCCCTCCTGCCGCCGACCTCGCCGCTGCTCCAGCAGCCCCAGCCCGGCAGCAACAACCCCGGCAACCGGCCACCCACCCCGAGATAACGACCCCCGTCCCCACCACAGTCGTCAAATGCATGTGCGAATGCCGCCTGGAGCCTCTACAGTCCTCGCGATCAAGGGGAGGGGAAAGTTCCATGCAGGCGAAGCGTGAAAGACAGCTGGCAGTGGCTGTGTCGGCCGGGCTGCTGGTGTTGTCCATGACCGGCTGCGGTCAGGCAGGACAGGTGGAGGTGCCCGGCGCCGCCGCCTACGCGGGCATCGAGGAGCTGCCCGAAAAGCTGAGCGAGAACGGCACCACGATCATCGTGGGAGACCCGAAGGCGCCGATGACCGTGCACCTCTACGAGGATCCGCGCTGCCCCGTGGTCGAAGAGTTCGAGGCCTACGGCGGCGCCTCGGTGCTTCGTGAACTGACCGAGCTGGGCAGGGTGAAGACCGAGTACACCTTCGCGTCCTTCCGCGATGACCGCATGGGAGGCGGCGGGTCGAAGCGGGCGGTCAACGCCCTGCGCGCGGCACTGGAGGCCGGGAAGTTCGCCGAGTACCACGACGTGCTCTTCCAGCATCAGCCTGAAGCTGAGGTCGACGGTTACACCACCGAGTACCTCCTCGAGCTGGCCGGCAAGGTCGACGGCCTGCGCAGCCCGGCCTTCGACACGGCCGTCAAGACGATGAAGTACCGCGCGTTTGTCACCCAGTCCGAGGAGACGTACGAGAACGCCGACGGGCCCGATCCCCTCGGCCCGGGTACACCCACGGCCGTCATCAACGGCAGGCAAGTACCCGAAACCCTTTACTGGGTTCTCTTCGACAGGCAGGAGTTCACCCGCCTTCTGGTCGAGATCGAGCACGATCCCGGGCAGTGGCAGATCGGCCTCTGACGAGCCAGACGGACACCCCCGATGCGCCCGGGCGCTCCCCACACCGCACGGCACCTCGCCCCGAAGGCCAGGGGGATCGGCCCCGGGCGCACATTCGGCGAACTCGCCCGCCACCCTGTCCCTGGGCTGGGGCGATGGCTCGCTCGTGGACTCGACTGCATGCCCATCTCGGTGTCCCGCCCGGCCCCGTCACCTTCGCCATGGTGGCCAAGGCCGTCGCCAACCGGCTGGGGGCCTGGGCTGGAAGGAGGCTCTCCCGCGGCCACGTGCGCGGCGAGTTGTGCCGCCAGCGACTTTAGGAAGCCCGGGTTCACGACGGATGCGCCACACGCGCGCAAGAAGCCACAGCCAGGCGCCGCGCCCGCCGGATGGGACGTCACCGCATCCGGCCGGCTCACCGCCTGCGACCGCACGGCACCGCGCACCCATATGTGCTGACCCAGTGCACCAGGGGTAGTTCATAGTGGTCGGACACTTCCCCGAATTCACGATCGGACGGCCTGTGACGACCGCGTACAGCGAACCCACCACCGAGCGCATCCCCGGACGGTCCTGGACCGTCCGCCTGACCGGCCACAGCGACCGCACCGCCACCGTCGCCTGCAGCACAGCGGCGTGCCGCATGCCGGCCCGCTCCAAGGACATCGCGGCCATGCGCGCGTTCGCCGCACGGCACGCCGCCGCTCACGCCAAGGCGGCCACCATCCGTCCCACCGCCTCCTGCCACTGCCGCGCCCAGCAGTGCGCCGCCCACCCCGGAGCCAGGGTCTACTGCACCGGCGCCGTGGTGCTCATCATGCGCCACGACCCGACCGTCGCCCGGGTGTGGAGCGTCGAGGAAGTCTGCGAGACCTGCGCGCCCCACATCCCCCACGCCAAGGTCCTCGCCCGCGCCGCCCGCACGGCTCGCCCCCGTCCAGCCGCAGCCGCCCAGGAAGCCCCGACGGTTCCGGAGCCGCGCTCCGTCGTACCGGGCGGGTTCTCCTCCGCGGGCGCCCCGGGCGACGGCGAACCCCAGCGCCGCCGCCCCCATACCCAGACCCGCCGCCCGCGCCGCCCGCAGGGCAGCCAGAGCCGCTGAGCTTGCTACTGGCCCCGGGGCTGATGCCGTCTGCCGGCTTGCCGGGGGCCGGGTCCTGGCGCTGCTTGACCTTCCTGCTGCGTATCGACGCCCCGACGCCGGGCGGGCAGGGCTGCTGGCATCAGGTCATGCCGGGTCCTGGTGGCGAATTTTGGGGCCTGGCGCTTCCGGAAGTGCGAGAGCGGGGGAGCCGTGAAATGCGGGATCGTCGGCGGCTGGTTCGAGTGTTGGGATTTCGCCTCGGCTTTCGCTGTCGTCGTGGATGGGGAAATCCTCGAGGAGGCCAGGCGGAATGCGGCTGGGGCCGTCCTGGAGCATTTCCCGCACTGCGCCGTGGGCGACGGGGGTGAGAGGTCCGAAACTCTCTGGGGCGGGCACGACGGGGCCTGTGTCGTTGCGGCGTTCGCGGGCGGCCTGAGCGCCCAGGCCATCGAGGACGTGTCGTTCGAGCTGATCGCGTGAGCGCGGCCGCCCCTGCCGACCGACCCGTCGCACCCGAAGTCCCGGGCCCCGACAGGGGCCCCGGCCGCGTCGCCCCTGCTGCTCCCGCCAAGGAGCAGCCCTCGAGCCGGCCAACAGCCGGCCCCGTGCGCGTGTTGCTCCGTGGTTTCTGGGCTGCGTTCCTGATGGAAGGGTTTCTGGCGGCGCGTTCGCGTTGCCCATCGTCGACCGCCTCACCTTCTACGGGGCGATCATCGAGACCGGCACCCAGTGAGCGGGCTACAGCGCACGCAGGGTGCCGGTGCTGCCATACGGTCGCGTGCCTCGGCAGGGGCTTGGCCTCTGCCCGCCTCGCTGCTCCCGGCAGGGAGCAGCCGTCAGCCGGCCGAGGCCGTTCCACCGGCGGCAGGGGTGGAGCGCGGTGCCGAACCGGCTCCTGGGGTTTCTGACGCTATGTCTTGGGCACTAGCTCCGGCTTCAGCATCAGTTCGCGCAGCTGCTCACGATCCAGCGGCGGCGTCTTCAGCAGGGGTCCCAGCTCGTTCTCCCCTTGGAATCCGGTGCTGTCCCGTACCGCCAGGACCTGGCCGTCCGGGAGTGTCAGCCGGCCCACGAGCTCCGGCCCCCAGGTCCGGTTGCCCGTGAGGGGGCTCATGCTCGGGGAGACGCGGCTGGGGCCCGCCGTGGCGCCTTCCCGCCAGATGGTGAGCACGCGCCCGTCCGGCAACTGCTCACGCACGCAGTCGTTGTGGCCGTTCTCCGGCCGGCAGAGGTCCTGCGTCATTGCCTTGCCGCCGGTCGTGGCGTCGATGTACTCGCGGGTCATGATCTTGATGTGCAGGTAGCCGACGCCTCCCTCGCGGCGCACCGCGTACTGGACGTCCAGCGGCTCCTCGGCGTGCCTGGTGTCCGCGCCCTTGATCATCACCGCCCAGGAGACCTGCTCGATCTCCCCCACTCCCGCAGGCAGCAGCTTCTCCAGCTTCTGCGCCTGCTCGTTGCCGCCCGTGAGTTCGGCCGGCGCGGCCACCGACGTCCTGCCGGGCTCCTGTCCCGCCATGCCGGGAATGGCCACCACTCCCGCCGCGACGACGGCGAGCGCCGCACCGCTCATCGCGGCCCGGCGCCGCCACCGGATGTGGGATGCCTTCGTGTAGACCGCGTCCGTGGTGAAGGTGGGCCGCCCCGCCTCGTCCGCGGCGCGTCCCAGCAGCGCCCGCACCTCTGTCCCGTTCATGTTCATACCAGCTCCTCCCGCATCTCGGCGCGCAGCGCCGCCAACCCCCGAGCCGTATGGCTCTTGACCGTGTTCACACGCATGCCGAGCAACTCCGCCGTGGCCTCGACGCTCAGGTCCTCCCAGTAGCGCAGCACCAGCACGGCGCGCTGTTTGGGAGTGAGGCGGGCAAGGGCCGCACGGACCATCAGGCCGGTGTCCGAGTCGGCCGACGGTGAGGCCCTCTCCGGCAGCTCGCCGCAAGCGTGTTCGCGCCGCCAGAAACGGCGCCGGGCAGCGATGAAGGTGTTGACCAGGGTTTTGCGTGCGTACGCCTCGAGATTGTCGAGGCGACCCAGACGCCTGCCGCCGAGCACCACCTTCACCAGGGTTGTCTGCACCAGATCCTCGGCCTCGTCACGGTCACCGCAGAGCAGATAGGCACTGCGGAAGAGCGCCGTACGCCGGCCCTCGACGAAGGCGCGCAGCGCGTCATCGCCCGTCACCATCCCGCCCCCCTTCCCCGGCCCGCCCGGCGCGGACCGTCCCACCACTCCAATGCGATGGCACCGCCGGAAGGTTGCAGGTGCCGAGGGAATTTGACGGCGAGCAGAGTGCCGCGGCTGCATCGTGCTCGCCGGCAGTGTGCATGTGAAATCCGCGCCTGCGGCATGAGAGCTCCCGCAAGCCGCGGACGGGCTCGGGGCCCTGGACAGCGTTGAAGCCCGCTGCTTGCGCTGTTGGGCTTCTCGCGACAGCGGCTGGTCCCTTCCGACCGCTGATGCCGCCCGTACGGCGCGCGCCGCAGTCCGAGGCGGAGCAGGACGCCGACGAGGACGCCGAGGGCCGGGACGAGGTCACGGTCACCGTCTTGCTGACGGTCACCGAACAGGTCACGTACGAATTCGAGGCCGAGCTGAAGCTGCCGGCCCGCACCGTCGACGACCCGGAGGCGCTGCGCGACTACCTCGACCTCAACGAGGAAGTCTGGCTCGACCACCTCGATCCCACCGGCGCAAGCGGCTGCCTCAGCGTCAACGAGCGCAGCCTGGACGAGGCGTCCGTCGTCCTCGCCGTCTGACCCTTCCGCCGGCCGACCGGCTACGTGGTCGGCCGGCGCTGCCCTGCCCTCGCGCACCGCAGCCCGTTGGAGTCGCGGGCGGTCGTGGGTCGGGCACGGCTTCGGCAGAAGGTCTCCGATCGGCCGCCTCGCTCGATTCCCCACCGGCTCTGGGACGAGCTGTTCGATCGCATGGGCTACGAGCGCGACCGCGCCCTGCTGGAGTTTTACGTCTCCAGCGGCGCCCGCGCGGTCGAGCTGCTCGGGGTCGGGGTGAACGACATCGACTGGTCCGGCCAGCGGATCTACGTGATCTCCAAGGGCACCCGGCAGAGGGAAGCGGTGCCGGCCTCGCCGCAGGCGTTCGTCCGGCTGGCCCGCTACCTCGACGAAGCGGGAACGCAGTCGATGCCTGGAAGCAACGAGCTGTCATCGAAGGATGACGCTCACTCCCCGTTCCTCGAAGATCTCCAGGAGCAGGTCGAACAGCGCAACGTCGCGATCTCCGGCGGCCCGCTCTACCCACCGTGCCCTGGTCTCGGTCGAGGACTCCCAGTGCAAGGTGAATGGAGTGGTGGCGCCCCAGCCGCCGCTCAGACAGTCGTCCAGAGCATTGAGGTTCCAGCCGAAGTATCCGCCGGGCCCGTTGATGGCCTCACCCATCGCGCAGTAGAAGGTGTCCCTGTCGGCGATGTGCTGGCCGTCCAGGGTGAACACCTGGCCTGCAGGAGCGTCGGGCTTCCCTTGACGTTGGTGCTCCCGGGACCACAGCGCCACCGACAGCCACGCATGTCTGTCCTCGGGGGCAAGTTCGTGCCACATGCCGGTGCGGTTCAGGTGCCCCGTGCGGATCAGGTCCCACGCCTGTTCCGCCCCAGCCAGGGCGTTCTCGCACCACAGCGTCACCGTGAGGTCGACGAGGCCAGCGCCGCGGCCGGAGGGCTTGACGTCGACGACGGTTACCTCGTTGACGAAGTAGGACCCCATGGTGGCACCGTCGCCGTCGAGGAGCTCGAACCAGGCGTTCCCCGCCACAGCACGACGGCCGCCGATGTGATCGATGACCTTCAGTAGGCCACCCTGCGGGAGGCAACCTGCGAGGTGCACCCGGCGTGCTCCCTGCTCATCCGGCAGCGGAGTGAACAACCCCTCAGCCTCGTGAGCAAAGCCCCAGAAGTCGCTGCCGTCCTCGTCCGAGGTCAGCGCGTACTTCTGCCCTTCGCCGCCCCACCCTGATGTTCGCATCGCACCCCCAAAGAGAGCGCTGATCTTACCGACGCCTGGGGATCTGCCCGGCGGCGGCCGCCGCCACCACCCTGACCCCAGCCCATCCATCTCGGAGGCCCTTTGACGAGTCACATACCCGCCTTCACCCATGAGAGTGAAGTGCAGAGAAGCACCTCAACGCTGAAGCGGGGCAAGGCCAACGTGCACCTCACCGCGATCGTCGCGGCCCTCGGCCTTGACCGCAAGGCGCTCGTCATCAACTGCCTCGGCATCCGAGCCGCCGAGTCTCCCGCGCGCAGCAAGAAGTTGCCGCTGTCCATCGACACCCGCACCAGCAACGGCAAGCGGCTCGTCCTGACCACCCGATTTTCGCCCTGTCCGACAGCAAGATCTGGGAGGAGATCGCCGCCGAGGGCCTCGAGTACCACCGGGCCTACGACGCCCTGATGCCGCGCCTGAGCTGGGTGTTCTGCGTGCTTGCCGGACTCAGCGTGCTGGTGCGCGCCGTCCGGCTGTGCTGGGCGCTCGGCCTGCCGCTGCCGGTGAAGTACACCGACCTGGAAGCCCGGATCGGCCACTGCTTCAAGGAGCAGTACAGCCTCGCCGACCCCGGCCGAACGTCCCGGGCTCCGTCAGGGGCCCGGCCCCGTGACCCCGCTGCCCCCGTCAGGGGGCCAGCCCCAGCCGGCCAACGGCCGCACGCTCACGGCCCTGGCAGGCACCGTCGACCGCTTCGCACGGCGCGTGCACCGGGACAGGCCTGCCTTCGGGATGGCCACCCGCCCGCACGTTGAGCAGCTGTACGAGCGCCTCGTGGCCGACGACGGCCCGCAGATCGTGGTCTGTGAGGGCGGAGCCGGCCTGGGTAAGTCGACGGTCGTCGCCGACGTTTTGACCCGGCTGAGTGAGCAGGTACGGCCCGCGGCCGCGGGCCGTATGGATGGTGCCGACGCGAGCGTGCAGACGGCCAAGGACCTGGGCACCAAGATGACCCTGCCGGACTCACCGGCAGTGCTGCTGGCTGGAGCCGCAGACGGAGACTCGGCGCTGTTGGTGATTGACCAACTGGACGCTTTCAGCACCTACAACGGCAGGATGTCGGACGCCTACGAGGCCGTGGAGGACGTGCTGGCGCAGTTGTCCGTCGCTCTGAACGTCAAGATGCTTCTGGTGGTGTCGATTCCGTAGGAAGGACAGCTTCCTACGGAATCGTCAGCCATTCGGTGTACCAGGCGTGAAAGCCGGGGCTGACCGGTACGAAGCCGCCCCAGTCCGGATCGATCTGCCAGATTTCTCCGGCGCGCGGGCCGCTCACGACGAGTCGGATGTACATGCCGCAGCCCAGCTCGGCGAGTATGAGCGTGCCCACGGTCAGATCGGTCGGTGTCCTCATCGGGCCGGGCAGGGGTTCGGCGAGCGGGAACGGTTCGCGGAGCCGACCGGGCAGCCGGTCGTCCTCCCACTCACCGTCTGCTGCCCACTCCTCGGCGGCCTCCGAGCGGGCAGTGGTCAACGGCATCAGCCCGTGGCCGGGTCCGGCGGGACCGTTGCCCACCTGTGCGACGAACGACCGGTACTCCTGCGGCAGAGCGATGCCGTGGGACTCCTCGAACGCCCCGATCTGCGTCTCCTCCAGCCGAGGCGCCAGCACGTACTGATGCGTCTGCGCCCCGAACCGCCGCCGCTGCGGGTCTCGTGCGCTCATCTGGCGTACCTGTGCGCGGACGCGTTCCCCGTCCCAGTTGTCCATCCAGCGACCGTAACAACGACATCCGCCATCCCGGCCCGCGACCGACACCACTGGTTTCTTGCCTACTTGACACCCGGGCGTCGTCATAGCGCAGGACAGCCGGTCAGAGGCTGTCCGGGGCGGTCTGGGGGATCGTCACCGACCTCGCCCAGCCCATGCCCAACTCCGCGAGCGCGGCGAGCTGGTCGGCATCCAGCCGGCCCCGCCTCGATTTGGTGTTCGAGATCCATACGCCCAGCTTCACAGTCACCGGCTCTGTCTCGCAGTCGACTGCGATCTCCTCAGCGTGCCCCCTTGGCACGGGCCGGTCGCCTTCTCGTTCCACCCATTGCGTGAGGGCGGCCAGTCCGCGTTGGAATGCTTGCTGTGCCTTGCCCGTCCCTTTTGTCGCACGTCCGGCTGCCGGGGCGGGGGCCGGGGCCTCAGCGGGTTGCACGTCCAGCTTCGACAGCCGCTTCTGTTGCTCGGGGAGGAGCTGCGCCCAGGTGCCTGGCTGTTTCTGCCGCTCCAGCCACTTGCCGAGGTCGTCGCCTTCGAACAGTACTCCGGGTGCGATGTCGGGTAGGTGGCCGTGGGGTTCGTCGGCGGCGAGGTCGGCGAGGACGCGGTAGTGGCGTTGCCAGTCGAGCGGCCAGGGGCAGTTCCAGTCCTCGTCGATGGCTGTCAGCTGTGTGGCGCGGGCTGCGGCGCGTTCGGGGTTTTTGCCGAGGCCATCTTTGCGGCGGAGGTTGGCCATGTGCTGCCCGACAGGCATGAGCTCGCCTACGGCGTCGCCCCATGCGGCGTCCTGGCGTGGGGCGAGGTGTCCGTGTGCGTGCCGGTAGGAGCGGAGCACGGCGAGTTTTGTTTCCCAGGCTTCTTCGCCGGGTTCCCACACCATCCCGGCGTCGGGTTCGTCGAGGAGTTTCTTCCGGTGCTCCCCGAGCTCCCCGGTCCGCAGCGCCTTGCGCTGCTCGTGGACCCACCGGCCCAGGGGGAACGCCTTGGTGACGCCCAGCTCGGTCTCGGTGTCGTACGGAACGGCGTGCAGGCCGGTGATGCCGTTCTCTTCGCGCCAGCGGCGCAGGGCCTGGTAGCCCTCGAGCCACACCAGGCTTTCCGGCCGGTAGACCCGCGTGCGCAGGAATGCGGCGATGGTGGCGGGGTCGCGTGGGCTGGAGAAGTGCAGCAGGGCCGACTCCACTGCGGCCGGCGTGCCGCCCTGCTCCTGGTCCTTGCCGTCGCCCTCGTCGGCCCCGACGATCCGGCCGTCCTCGTCACGGATGAGGTGGTGGTGGACCTTTTCCCCGGGCTGCCGGGTGAGGGCGCGGGAGGCGAGTTGCTCGACGAGTCGTTCATCGTGACTGCGCAGGCCCTGGAGCACGGCCACAAGGGGGCGGAAGCTGGCGGAGGCGACCATGTCGTCCGGGTCCTCGCCCGCCTCCAGGAAGACCGGCACGATGATGCGGGCCACCTTCGTCGTGCCGTTTGGGCTCGGGCGCAGGGCGCGGCCGATGTTCTGCACGATCTCCACTTGCGAGCCACGGGTGTCCGCGAAGCACACGGCCTCCACGCCCCGCTCGCCGACGATGTCCACGCCCTCGCCGAGCACGCGAACGCTTGCGAGGAAGGCGCGGTGCACCCGCCGTCCCGCCGCGTCGATCCCGTCGGCGAACTGCCGCAGGACCTCGCGCCGCTCGCTGACGAGGTGGTCGCCGCACAGCCACGCCGCCCACACGCGGTCCGGCGGTACGTGGCGGCCGGGCTCGAGCTCGTAGAGCTCGGCGCCGATCGACGACGCGGGGAGATCCTCCGCGTTCGCGAGCGCGTCCAGAGACGGCTCGTCGGCATACAGCTCGGCCGCCGTCTCGAGGATCTTCTCCGCGAACGCGGCGGCCTCCTCCACCCGCTGGTGGAACGTCATGACGGTACGCAGGCCGCGGGCGGCCGCATGCTCCAGGAGCGCGGTCTGCAGCAGCGCGAGCCGCCGGCCCCGCAGCGCCTCCTCGGACAGCCCGAGCACCGGGTCGGGGTCCCGGATTTCCAGGACGTCGATCTCGAACCCGGCGAGCACGCCCCGCTCGACCGCCTCCGCGAGCCCGAGCTCGAAGATCCACGCGCCGTAGGTTCCGTCCGGGTCGCTGGTCATCGTCGCGAGCTCCAGCTCCTGGCCGTCCTTGCCCCGCACGGGCCGGGGCGCGGCCAGGATCCGCGGGGTGGCGGTCAGGTACAGCCGGAAGCCCGCTCGGATCCGCTGGTTGTCGTGGATCGCGGCCCACGGCCGGCCGAGATCTCCAGCTGTGCCGTGCGCCTCGTCCACGACAGCCAGGTCGAACGGCTCCATGCTCTGCCCATAAAGCCGCTCCCCGCCCGCCAGAGCGGCCTCCAGCGGCCCCCGCACCCTCCCGACACCCATCGCATCCATCGGGTCTTCCCGGTCCACCAGGGAGGCGTACGTGGCCAGCACGACGACCGGCCCGTGCCCGGCCCACAGGGCGAGCTGGATGGGATTCGTCGTGGTCCTCACACCGAGCCGCTCCAGGACCGCGTCCTCGCCCAGCGAGCACACCGCGACCATCGGCACGGTGTGGCCGACCCTGCGCCAGGCCTGGGCGGTCTGCACGAGCAGGTCGAGCGTGGGAACCATGACGAGGATCCTGCCGCCGGGGAACAGGTCTCGCGCCGCCACCGCGGCGGTGATCGTCTTCCCCGACCCGGTCGCGGACACCACCGTGGCCCGCGCCCCCTCCACAGGCACAGAAGATCTTGCAGGAAATCCCACCCATCTCCTGATACAGGTATTCGCTTCTACCTGATGTTCTCGGAGGCTAATCACGTGGATTCCCTTTTCTCCTTCTTGCTGGCCGGGAACGGGCTCTTCCACCAGGCCCTTCCACGGGACGGGGAGTCTGCGGGCACAGCCGGGACGGGGTACCGGGCGATGCCCCCGCCCGCAGGCAGCTCGTCCTCGAAGTCGCAGGCCGCCACCGCCTTGCAGCCCACGCTCCACAGGCATTCCAGCACCGTCGTGACGGCAGCCACCACGGCGCCGGGCTGCGCCCCTGTGGGTGCTTCGCACTCCAGCACCGTGGGCCATTCGAGGAAGTCGAAGCGATGGGTCTTCCTGCCCGTGACGTAGTCGTTGTGGGCACCGACCACCCGCACCGGCCCGACCACCAGGCCCGAGCCCTCGCCACCAGAGCCGAGCAAGTCCCTGACCTGAGCCATGACCGTTGAACTGTCCGCGGCGTCGACGTACACCGAGCAGTCCTCGTACGAGACCCCAGACCTCACCGAATCCATCCCAGCCCTCCTATCCCGCTCGTCTCCAGAACGTGCTCCACACGCCCACCCCGTTCCGAATCGAATCCGAGCCCCGCGCGCTCACCAGCCCCGTTCGGACGGGCCGATGACATCGTGTCCGATCAGCCGCGCGAGATGCTGCGCCCGCTCTCCCTCGTCAGGCCGGACGTGGACGTACACCGTGTGGCCCGAGACCGGTTCATGGTTGGCGTCGATGTTGAAACAGGCCTGCACCCCGGTGCGCGCATGCTCAGGACCCAGGCTGAGTTCCGGTACTGCCGGCCAGCTGAGCGCAAACCAGGCGATCTGCCCCCATGTAGCCGCTCGCAGTACCTCCGGAGCCCTCTCGAGCAGGTCACCCGCCCAAGGCTCCACGACCGAAAGCGTCACAGGCAGCAGGCCAGCCAGCACACCGGCATCCTCAGGAAGATCAACCCCACGGAAATGCTCACCCGACCCCGAGTACCAGCCCCGCCGGAACACCTCACGCGCCTTCAGCACATCCTCCACGCGGACCAGTCCAGCATCCAGGTCGACGGTCGCCCCCTCCGCCAGCTCCCCGCACTCGACCAGAGAAGCGGCCACGGCGATCACCTCCGCCACATCACGGCTCCGGTAGACCGGGTACGCCCTCGCATTACCCACAGCGCCCATTCCTTGGTCAGCCCGAGACGGGCAGCGATCCGGCTCTCGACAGATGTGCCATTATTTTCCCAATCCTACATACTGCATCACAACTGCTTTCGAGACCTATGACGACCCCCTGCAGGCGTGTGATGATCACTGAAGGGGTACAACGCCGCGATGCCCTAGGACCCGGGGCACCGGGACTTCACGGGAACGTCGAGGAGAGTCGACAGCAGTGGGGCCATGGGATGTCAGAAGAGACCAGGACCGCGAGAAGTGGTCCTGCACCCCACTGGTGAGCGTGGGGCCACTGGAGTTCGGAATGCGCTCCGACGAGGTGGCCGCGGCACTCGGCCGGCCCGTATCCGAGCCGGAGATCAGGCGCCTCCACCCACCCAGTGAGGAGTCTTTCTCCGAGCCGAATGTGACGCTCTACTATACGAGCGCAGGCCACCTGGCGGCCGTGGCAGTCGATGCGTTGGAAGGCCCACAGGTCACTCTGGACGGAACACGGCTCGTAGGGCAGACACCCTCCGAGACAGAAGACTGGATCCTCAGGTACACGCAAGAGCGCAACCAGCAGCTGAGATACGCACACGACGGCAATCCGGTATCGGGAGACCTCGGGCTGTTCATCCGCGCCCAGAGAGCCGGCGACATCGTCCTCACCCGCCCCATCTTCCTTTTCAGCGGTTGGACGAGAGACATGTGGGACTGCATTCCCTCCAGAGAATGGATGACGTCCTGCTGACACCCAGACCGACACGGGGGCGGGGGAGCGCAGCGGACCCGCCCCACGCCCCTGACTGGCCATCACTCAAGGCCGCCTCACAGGCCCCTGACTCCTAGCCAGCTGCCCGCGCTAGCGGGCTCCAGGACCTGGAGGCGAAGCCGAAAGGCCCCAGGGGCGGGGGAGCGCAGCGGACCCGCCCCCAACGGACCGCAACGCGGGCAGCATTGGCCCTGAAGCGAAGCGGAAGGGCCGGCCTCGGCAAAGCCGAAGCGCGGTGAGCGAAGCGAACCGCAACTCCCCGGCGAAGCCGGGGAGTTCGCAACCCGCGAAGCGGGTTGCGAACCACCTTGCGAAGCAAGGCGGTTCGGGATGACCTAGCGGGGCCGGGTCCGCAAACCAGCG
>NZ_JBEOXF010000052.1:0-54192 GCF_040296405.1 Streptomyces sp. NPDC002133
ATGCTCGAACTCGAACAGGACCACATCGGCGTCTGGCCCGACGACGCCCCACGCTGAACCACCCGTGCACACCTGCGGCAGGGCGCACACAAGGCGGGCGGGCCCCTCCGGCGGCCCGGCGCCGGGCCCGCCCCGGCTGCGGGAAGAGGCGCAGGCGGCGCCTAAGCCAGCCGGGCCGTCACCCACTCGTGGAACGCGCCGATGTGGTGCTCGCTCGGCACCAGCACCCCGCCCCCGCGGTAAGCGCGCGAGCCCATCGCCGGCTGCGTGAGCTCGCACGCCTCGAAGTCCTGGACGTTGACCCGGTGGAACAGCTCCACCGAACGCGACACGTCCGCCCCCGACGCGACGACCTCCGGCGCGTACAGCCAGTCGCACTCGACGAGCGTCCGCACGTGGCTCAGCGGAAACATCCGGTGGACGATGACGTGGTCGGGCACGAGGTTGATGAAGACCTGGGGCTTCACGGTGACGGCGTAGTAGCGGCGGTCCTGCGCCTCGGTGAGCCCCGGCAGCCGGCCGAAGCCTTCGCTGCCGTCGACGGTGAAGCCCTGCGCGGTGGAGGCGAACTCGGCGCCGTGTCCGACGTAGTACTGCGCGGCGTAGCCACGTGCGAACTCCGGGAGGACGTCCGTCAGTTCGGGGTGGATCGTGGCGCAGTGGTAGCACTCCATGAAGTTCTCGACGATCAGCTTCCAGTTGGCCGCGACGTCGTAGCCGATGCGGTGGCCGACGACGAGTTCCTCGGTGCGGTAGCGGTCGATCGCCGCGGCGTCCCCGAGCCGTTCGACGGCCGCACCCATGACGGTGTCCTCGAAGGAGGGGGGCTCCTCGGCCAGGCAGACCCAGGCATAGCCGAGCCATTCGCGCAGCGCCACCCGTCGCAGCCCGTACGCGTCGCGGTCGATGTCCTTCATCCTCGCCAGATTGGGTGCGGCGACGAGCCGCCCGTCGAGGTCGTACGTCCAGGCGTGGTAGGCGCAGCGCAGGGTGCGCCGGACCTCGCCCGCGGACTCGGCGCACAGCCGCGCGCCGCGGTGCCGGCAGACGTTGAGAAAGGCCCGCAGCGCACCGTCCGCGTTCCGTGTGATCAGGACGTTCTCGGTGCCGACCTGAACCGTGCGGTAGGCGCCGGGGGCGGCGAGTTCGGTGGAGCGTATCGCGCAGAACCACAGCGCCTCGAAGATCCGCTCCTGTTCGCGGCGGAAGGTTCCGGGATCGGTGTACGCCCTCCCGGGGAGGGTCGCCATCAGGCTGGATGTCACAGCGGCCTCCCTGGAGCGAACAGGTCGACGGGGTGCGCGGTCGCGCCGGTCAGCGCCAGGTCGGCGAGGATCTCGCCGACCACGGTGACGAACTTGAAGCCGTGCCCGGAGAAGCCGCAGGCGACGGTCACGGACTGCGGGTGCGCGGGGTGCCGGGCGATCACGAAGTGCTCGTCGGGCGTGTTGGAGTACATGCAGGTGGCGGCCTTGAGGAAGGCGCCCGGGAGGGTGGGGATGCGGGAGGCGGCCTGCTCGGCCATGGCCCGTACCTCGTCGTCGTGGACCGTGCGGTCGATCGTCTCCGGGGTGCACACCGCGCCCTTGCGGAAGAACGCGATCTTCACCCCGCCGTCGGGACCGTCGATGGCCGGGAACCCGTAGATCTGCACCCCGTCGGCGTCCTCCCACACATAGATCGGGTGCCGGTCGGGGGTGTAGGGACCGGTGCCTCCCGTGGGCTGGAACCAGTACATGATCTGCCGCTCGACGGTGATCGGCACCCCGAGGTCGGCCAGCAGTCCGGGCGCCCAGGCACCGGGGCAGACGACGAGCTGCCCCGCCGTGTAGACGTTCTCGGCGGTGTGGACGCGCACCCCGTCGCGGTACGGCTCCCAGTGGGTGGCCGGCTCCTCGAAGTGCAGCTCGGCACCGTCGCGGGTGGCGAGCTGGAGGTGGGCGGCGACGGTGTTCTCGGGCCGCAGCAGTCCGGCCCTGGCCTCGTACAGCGCCACCTCGTCGTCGTGCGGCGCGAACGTCGGGAAGCGCCGGCGCAGCTCCTTCGCGTCGAGCATCTCGTGCGGCAGATCCCACTGCTGGGCCGAGCGCAGCGCCCCGGCGACGGGCCGGGACTCGGGGCGGCCGACCATCACCCCGCCGCAGAGGGTGGCGATGTCCCGGCCGCTGTCCCGCTCCAGCCGCTCGTACAGCTCGTACGCGCGCAGCAGCAGCGGTACGTAGGCGGGGTCCTCGAAGTACGACTGGCGGGTGATGCGCGAACCGCCGTGACTGGAGCCCCTGTTGTGCACCGGGCCGTACTTCTCCAGGCCGAGGACGCGGGCGCCGCGTGCTGCGAGATGGTGCGCGGCGGCGCTGCCCATGCCGCCGAGGCCGAGGACGATCACGTCGTACGTCGGTGCCACGAAACTCCTCCTACCTGCGGATACGGTCCATCTGGGGGTCGACCAGGGGCTCCTCGGCCACGGTCGCGGCGATCTTCTCACCGAAGTACTCGATGTGGACGCCGGTGCCGGGCGGGAGGGCGGACGGCAGCCAGGCGTAGGCGATGCAGCGGCCGATCGTGTAGCCGTAGCCGGCGCTGGTGACATAGCCGCCGGCCTCGCCGTCGACGTACACCGGTTCCTTGCCGAGGACGACGGCGGCCGGGTCGTCGAGGGTGAGACAGGTCAGGCGGCGGCGGACGCGCTCCGGGTCCAGGGCCGCGCGCCCGAGGAAGTCCCCCTTGCCGAGGCGGACGGCGAAGCCGATTCCGGCCTCGTACGGGCTGTCATCGGCGGTCATGTCCTGGCCCCAGGCTCGGTAGCCCTTCTCCAGGCGCAGGGAGTTGAAGGCGCTGCGGCCGGCGGCGACCACACCGAGGTCCCGGCCCGCGTCCCAGAGCGTGTCCCAGAGGCGAAGCCCCAGGTCGGCGCTGGTGTACAGCTCCCAGCCGAGCTCGCCGACGTAGCTGACGCGCAGGGCTGTCACCGGCACATGGCCGACGGTCGTCTCCTTGGCGCGGAAGTAGCCGAAGCCGGTGTGGGAGAAGTCGTCGGGGGTGAGGGGCTGGACGAGCTCGCGGGCGAGCGGGCCCCAGACGCCGATGCAGCAGGTGCCGGCGGTGATGTCGCGGACATGGACGCCTTCGGGTGCGTGGCGTGCCAGCCAGTCCAGGTCGGCCGGGGAATTGGCGCCGAGCTGGAAGCGGTCGGGGCCGAGACGGGCGACGGTGAGATCGGAGCGTATGCCGCCGCCCTCGTCGAGGAGCAGGGTGTACGTCACCGCGCCGGGTGTGCGTGCCTGCTGGTTCGTCGTCATCCGCTGGAGGAGGTCGAGCGAGCCCGGCCCGGTGACTTCGAGGCGCCGCAGCGGTGTCATGTCGTACAACGCGACCCGCTCGCGCGTGGCCAGCGCCTCGGCGGCGGCGATGGGCGACCAGTGGCGGGCGGACCACGGGTCGCGGTCGGGCAGCGTGAGTCCGGCGGCGAGCGGGGCGTTGGCCTCGTACCAGTGCGGCCTTTCCCAGCCGCCGCCCTCCAGGAAGTGCGCGCCGAGTTCGCGCTGGCGCGGGTGGAAGGGGCTGGTGCGCAGCGGACGCGGCTGCTCCAGGGGCTGGAGGGGGTGGACGATGTCGTACACCTCGATGAAGCTCTGTGCGCTGCGCCCGGCGATGTACAGCGCGGTGAGCTGGGCGGTCTCGAAACGACCGAGCTCGCACTCGTGCAGGTCGAGTGGCGGGCGGCCGTAGGTGAGCCAGTCGGCGACGGCTTCGGCGACGCCGGCGGAGTGCGTGACCCACACCGCTTCGGCGAGCCAGAAGCCGCGCAGCTCGCGGGACTCGCCGAGCAGCGGCATGCCGTCGGGGGTGAAGGAGAAGATCCCGTTGAAGGCGTGGTCGACGGCGCCTTGCCGCAGCGCGGGCAGCAGCGCGCCGGCATCGTCCCAGCTGGGAGCGAAGTCCTCGTCGGTGAAGGCGAGTTCGGACCCTTCGGTGGTGAACGGGTCCACCGGCATGGGCCGGTGTGCGTACGAGCCGATGCCGATGCGGTCCTGGTGCGTACGGAAGTACAGGTCGCGGTCCTGGTGCCGCAGTATGGGCAGCTCTCCGGCAGCGCCGGCCAGTTGGGGCACGGGCGCAGTGGTGGCGTACTGATGCGCGAGCGGCAGCAGCGGTACGGTCACCCCGGCCATCGCCCCGATCACCGGCCCCCAGAACCCTGCCGCCGAGATCACGACGTCGGCGGCGAACGTGCCCCGGTCGGTGACGACGCCGGTGACCCGGTTGCCGTCCCGGGTGATGCCGGTGACGGTGTGCCGGTCGAGGATGCGGGCGCCGCGGGCCGCCGCCCTGCGCGCCATGGCGTCGGCCGCGTCGACGGCCCGGGCCAGCCCGTCGTCGGGGGTGTGGAAGCCGCCGAGGATCCGGTCCGTGTCCAGCAGCGGCCACAGCTCGCCGCAGCGCTGCGGGCCGATGATCTCGCCCCGGACGCCCCAGGACGCGGCGAGGCCCGCCTTGCGGTGCAGGTCGGCCAACCGGGCGGGGGTGGTGGCGACTTCGAGGCCGCCGACCGGGTCGAAGGCCCCGAGTTCGGTGAACTTCTCGATGGTGCGGCCCGCGAACGTGCTCATCGTCCGGGACGGATTCGTGCGGAAGACCAGCCCGGGGGCGTGGGACGTGGAGCCGCCCGGAGTGGGAAGCGCGCCTTTCTCCAGGACCGTGACGTCGAACCCGCCACGTGCGGTGAGCTCGTCCGCGAGCCCACAGCCGACGATCCCGGCACCGATGACGACCACACGCGTGCTGGGCACGATCACACCCCTCCGTTGTTGCGTAGTGCACGACGGATTGCGCGATGGGAGACGATGGGAGCCATAGTGGGAACGCGGCGCGGTGACCGTCAAGAGCCGTGGGTTAACCCTTTGTAAATGGCCGGCAGAGACCGCTCGGGGCAGCCTGGTGGGGCGGCCGGAGCGGTCCGGGGTCGCGCAGGGCTCGGACCGGCCGGAGCGGTCCGGGGGCGGGTTCAGCCGCTGTGGCCGAGGCGGCGCGACAGCTCCCGCGCCGCCGCGGCGGTACGGTCGGCCAGTCCCGGCAGCCGATCCTCGCCGAGCCGGTAAGCGGGTCCCGAGGTGCTGAGCGCTCCGAGCACGGCTCCGTCGTGGCCGCGCACGGGTGCGGCGACGGCGTTCAGCCCGATCTCCAGCTCCTCCACCGCGGTGGCGAATCCGCGCTCGGTGGTGGCGGCCAGCTGCTTCCTCAGGGCCTGCGGCGAGGTGACCGTACGCTCGGTGAAGCGCTCCAGGCCGCCTGTGAGGACCTCGTCCCTTACCGTGGCGGGGCCGTGCGCGAGCAGCACCTTTCCGCTGGAGGTGGCGTGCAGCGGGGTGCGGCGGCCCAGCCAGTTGTAGGTGGTGACCGACGCGTGGCCGCGGGCCTGGGCGATGTTGACGGCCGCGGAGCCGTCGAGCACGGCGATGTTCACGGTCTCGCCGAGCTCATCGGCGAGTTCACGGCAGAGCGGAACGCCCTGCTGGGAGATGTCGAGCCGCACGGCGGCGGCCCCGGCAAGTCGCAGCACGCCCGCGCCGAGGTAGTACTTGCCGCGGTCCTTGGCCTGGGCGACGAGGCCACGGTTCTCCAGCACGCCGAGCAGGCGGAACGCGGTCGAGCGGTGGACGCCCAGCTCGTCGGCGATCTCGGTGACCCCGGCCTCGCCGTGCCGGGCCAGGCTCTCCAGCACGCTCACGGCACGGTCCACCGACTGCACGGCGCTGGCCCTGTCCGTCATCGCCACGACCCCTCTGACGCAGGTGTTGCGTATGGCGCACTCCCGTTGCACGGAACGCGCTGACGGCTCGTCTGCCCGGTCCGGACGACCTTATGCGGACCGATTCCCGTCGGTCACGCCAGGTTTCAAGCGGGGGTGGGTTCAGGCCGGGGGGTTCGGCGGGGGTGGGTTCAGGCCGGGGGGTTCGGCGGGGGTGGGTTCAGGCAGAGGGTTCGGCGGGGGTGGGTTCAGGCGGGGGTGACCGTAAGCCCGCCGACTCCGGCGGTCCGTACGGCGATCGAACCGAACGGCGTGCGCAGCCGGAGCCAGCTGCCCGCCGCGAGCAGCGCGGCGCCGGTGACGCCCTCCGGCGTCGGGCGCAGGAAGCCCAGCGACTGGGCGGCGTGCACAGCCCGCAGCGGCAGGCCGGTGCCGCCCACGGTGCGGGACCAGATCTCGCGACCGATCCGGTCGCGCTCGGCCCGGGTGCGCCGCTCGGGCGGCAGCGCCTCGTCGCGGGCGCGGAACTCGGCCACCGCGGCCGCGACGGCACCCTGCATCCCGGCGACGCCGGGCAGTCCCGGCAGCTCCCGCCAGCCGCCGCGCGGGGGCAGCACCCCGGCCCAGGGCGGGCCGGTGACCGCGGCCGGTACGGCGAGCTCGGCGCCCGCCACGGACTCCAGCAGCTCGCCGGCCGAGACGGTCACATCCAGCCGGACGGTCTCCTCGGGCCCGGCGACCCGTGCCGTGCGGATCGCAAGGACCTCGAACGACGGCGGCCTGCCGAACACGGCGATCGCACCGCCACCGGCCTGGATCCGGACGGCGGCGGCCCGGTCGTAGTGGATCAGCCGGCCGAGGAAGGCGGCGAGATCCGCCGCCTCTCTCGCGTCGGCGAGCCGAAGGGTCTGCACGGGCGCTGTCATGCGGCGAGCGCGCCCTCCACGCCCTCGTCCAGATACTCCTGGAGGAAGGACTTCTCCTCGGCGCTGATGCGGCGCGGGCGACCCGCTTCCAGGTTGTACGGGACGACGACCGTCGAGGCCCGCACGTACACCTGGTCAGGGTCCTTGATCTCGTACGCGATCGTCAGCGACGCCGCGCCGATCTTCGTCACCCACGACTCGACGGTGACCGGCTCGTGCCGGTGGACCAACGGCCGCACGTAGTCGATCTCGTGCCGGGCCACGACGGACCCGCCGGAGAACGACGGTGAACCGTCCCCCGGCGCCAGCCGGAACATGAAGTCGATGCGGGCCTCCTCCAGATAGCGGAGGAAGACCACGTTGTTGACGTGCCCGAAGGCATCCATGTCCGACCAGCGCAGGGGGCACTGGTAGATATGCCGACCCACTGACTGCCTCAGCCCCGGGTGAGCTTCTTGTAGGTGGCACGGTGCGGACGGGCCGCGTCCGGGCCGAGCCGCTCCACCTTGTTCTTCTCGTACGACTCGAAGTTGCCCTCGAACCAGAACCACTTGGAGTTGCCCTCGTACGCCAGGATGTGCGTGGCGACCCGGTCCAGGAACCAGCGGTCGTGGGAGACGACCACGGCGCAGCCGGGGAACTCCAGCAACGCGTTCTCCAGCGAGGAGAGGGTCTCGACGTCGAGGTCGTTGGTCGGCTCGTCGAGGAGCAGCAGGTTGCCGCCCTGCTTCAGGGTGAGCGCCAGGTTGAGGCGGTTGCGCTCACCGCCGGAGAGGACCCCGGCCGGCTTCTGCTGGTCCGGACCCTTGAAGCCGAAGGCGGAGACGTAGGCCCGCGAGGGCATCTCCACCTGACCCACGTTGATGTAGTCCAGCTCGTCGGAGACGACGGCCCACAGCGTCTTCTTCGGGTCGATGTTCTCGCGGCTCTGGTCGACGTAAGAGATCTTGACGGTGTCGCCGACCTTGATCTTGCCGGAGTCGGGCTCCTCAAGACCCTGGAGCATCTTGAACAGCGTGGTCTTGCCGGCGCCGTTCGGACCGATGATGCCGACGATGCCGTTGCGCGGCAGCGTGAAGGAGAGGTCGTCGATGAGGACCTTCTCGCCGAAGGCCTTGTTCAGGTTCTCGACCTCGACGACGACACTGCCCAGACGCGGGCCCGGCGGGATCTGGATCTCCTCGAAGTCCAGCTTCCGCATCTTGTCGGCCTCGGCCGCCATCTCCTCGTAGCGGGCCAGACGGGCCTTGGACTTGGCCTGGCGCCCCTTGGCGTTGGAGCGGACCCACTCCAGCTCTTCCTTGAGCCGCTTCTGGCGCTTGGCGTCCTTCTGACCCTCGACCTTGAGGCGCGACGCCTTGTTCTCCAGGTACGTGGAGTAGTTGCCCTCGTACGGGTGGGCGCGGCCGCGGTCGAGCTCCAGGATCCACTGGGCGACGTTGTCCAGGAAGTACCGGTCGTGGGTGACGGCGACGACGGTGCCGGGGTACTTGGCGAGGTGCTGCTCGAGCCACTGCACCGACTCTGCGTCGAGGTGGTTGGTGGGCTCGTCGAGGAGCAGCAGGTCGGGGGCCTCCAGCAGCAGCTTGCAAAGAGCGACGCGGCGGCGCTCGCCACCGGACAGGTTGGTGACCGGCCAGTCGCCGGGCGGGCAGCCCAGCGCGTCCATGGCCTGCTCGAGCTGCGTGTCCAGGTCCCACGCGTTGGCGTGGTCGAGGTCTTCCTGGAGCTTGCCCATCTCCTCCATCAGCGCGTCGGAGTAGTCGGTCGCCATGAGCTCGGCGACCTCGTTGAAGCGATGGAGCTTGCCCATGATCTCGGCCGCGCCGTCCTGGACGTTCTGGAGGACGGTCTTGGACTCGTCGAGCGGCGGCTCCTGGAGGAGCATGCCGACCGTGTAGCCGGGCGAGAGGAAGGCATCGCCGTTGGACGGCTGCTCCAGACCGGCCATGATCTTCAGCACGGTGGACTTACCGGCGCCGTTCGGGCCGACCACACCGATCTTCGCACCGGGCAGGAAGCTCAGCGTGACGTCGTCAAGGATCACCTTGTCGCCGTGCGCCTTGCGCGTCTTGCGCATGGTGTAGATGTACTCAGCCAAGAGAAACCGTCCGGCAATCAGTGAGTGGGCAGATACACCCCATCTTGCCTGACCGCCACCCCTGGAACGAAACCCGTCCGGCCGGGAGCGCCCGACCTGCCCCTCCCGGGATCACCTTCGCAGTTGATCCGTCACCGATTGTCGCCATTGCCCGGCCTGGCGCCATGTCGCATTCGGCCCACAGACGGCCCAGCCTCGCCTCCTGACACGCGGGGCCGCTCTCCGCGCTCGCGCACAAGGGCTCGCAATGACCACGAGGGATTCACTCGGTCTTGATCTTCTTCATCGTCAGGTGCGATTCGGTGCGCAGGACTCCGGGCAGCCCGGTGAGTCTGCCGGTCAGGAAGGCTTCGTAGGCGGCGTGGTCGGCGACGGCGACGCGGAGGAAGTAGTCGGGGCGGCCGAAAAAGCGCCGGAGCTCGACGACTTCCTCGTAGGAGGCCACGGTGTCCTCGAACTCCTGGACCGTCTTGCGGTCGGTGGCGGACACCTCGACGTCGACCAGGACCTCCAGGCCCCGGCCCACGGCCGCGGGGTCGATGACGGCCCGGTAGCCGGAGATGACGCCGGACTCCTCCAGTCGCTTGACCCGGCGCAGACACGGCGGCGGGGTGAGGCCGACGCGCTTGGCCAACTCGACGTTGGTCAGCCGCCCGTCCTGCCTAAGGTGAAACAGAATTTCACGATCAATCGCATCCAGGCTCACTTCATTGCTCACGAGGCCATCGTAGAGTCACAATCGGCAACCATAAAAGGTCTATTTTGACCTAAAATTTCCTCATGGGAATACCTCCTGCCGCTGTCCGCGGCCCTGCTCGGCCCGCGCCTTCTGCCCCCTCCTCGCGGTCCGCCTCCGAGGCCCGGGCCGCATTCAAGGACTCCGCCTCCGTGGGTCTGGGTCTCGTCCCGCTCGGCCTCGCCTTCGGCACACTCATCACCCAGTCCGGCCTCGACTGGTGGTGGGCAAGCCTGTTCACCGCGCTCATCTACGCCGGATCATTCGAGTTCTTGCTCATCGGCCTGGTCACTGCCGTCGCCCCGCTCGCGACGGTCGCTCTGACCGCCCTTCTGGTGAACATCCGGCACGTCTTCTACGCGCTGTCTTTCCCGCTGCACGCCGTGCGCGGCCGCCCGGCCAAGGCGTACAGCACCTTCGCGCTCACCGACGAGGCGTACGCGCTGACCAGCGGTGAGGAAGCCCGGTCCTGGTCCAGTCGCCGGATCATGTGGCTCCAGGCGCTGATGCACCTGTACTGGGCGGGCGGCGCCACTGCCGGCGCCCTGCTCGGCTCGCTCGTCCCTGACAGCGTCACCGGTCTGGACTTCGCCCTGACCGCGCTCTTCGCGGTTCTCGCAGTCGACGCCGTCCGGGACCGGCGCAACGACCTGCCCACCCCGGCCCTCGCCCTCCTGAGCGCCCTGGCCGCCCGGCTCCTCTTCCCCGGCCAGATGCTCCTCGCCGCCTTCGCCCTGTTCACCGCCGCGCTCCTGGCCCGCCACCTCACCGCCCCCAAGAGGCCCACCCATGCCTGACACCCCCTACCTCATCGCCGCGGTCGCTGTCTCCGCCGCCGTCACCTGGGCCCTGCGCGCCCTGCCCTTCGCCGCCCTCACACCACTGCGCGCGAGCCGGACCGTCCGGTACCTCAGCACGCGCATGCCCGCAGGCGTCATGGTGATCCTGCTCGCGTACTGCCTGCGCGACCTGCCCGTGACCGAGGCTCGGGCCCTCGCACCCCTGGCAGCCCTTGCCGTCACCATCGGCCTGCACCTGTGGCGCCGTAACGCCCTACTCAGCATCCTCTGCGGCACCACCACTCACGTCATACTCGCCGGCACGCTCCTTGCTCACTGACGCCCACCGGCCGGCGCATCGCACCGGCCGACTGCCCCCGGCCACCGACCCATCGCCAGGAGATCTCCGTTGTCGGCGGCAGTCACCCGGCAATCGCGTTCCTGGTATGGCTCTGGAACAGGTTGCCCCCTCGGTACGAACTACGGGCGGGACGGTCGCTGAGGTCTGCCGGGCTGACCGCTCGGCTCCCGGGTGCAATTGAAGGTCGGGGGGACCTTCAGGTACCCAGGGCCGGGCTCAGTCATGCCCGACAGCATGCATGCGGCAGGGCGGCCGCGCCCCCGCCGCACGGCGCGTGGCCGACTACGCGGGAGGGGCGAAGGTGTTGTCGCCGGATACCACAGGTCCTGGTGGGCCACCCAGCCCTGCCCCGGGCGGCAGGACGGGAGCCCAATGCGGTCCGCGGTGGTCCAGCCACCAACTGCCGATGGTGTGGAACTTCTCCTCGAAGGTGCGATCCCAGGAGAGGAACCCGGTGTTCGGCGCCGGCAGGCTCGTGCGGCGGCCGGTCGCTTCGTAGATCACAATGCTGCGGATTCCGAAGCTGGACTCGATCCGGACAGCCTGGACGTCGGCCCAGGGGATGGTCCGGCGGGACACGCGGTGCACGATGGCCGCTGACTGCGTGAGCGTGATCCCCACGCCACGCGAGGTGATCAGCAGCACGAACGGCGACACGACTGCACCGACGACAAAGCCGTCCGGCGTCTCCTCCGACCAGTACACGATCTGGAGGGTTATGACGATCAAGAGAGCAGGCAGCACGGGCAGCACGCGTTGCAGGCGTGTCAACCGATAACGGATGCGCTCCGGGGACGAGACGCCGGCCTGCAGTCGCCCCATCGAGCCACCCCCACCGTCCTGTGCAGCACCTGCAGTTCATGATCGTCCACGTAGTGTGGCGACCCCGTGTCCCGTTGTCCACCGACCGACGCCGACGGCCCCGGCGCTCGCAGGCGATCCGGGGCCGTCACTGGGCGGCGCGCAGTCATGGGGCGCTTGCCGTGTGTCGCTCAGTCCTGCGGGGAGGGCGATTCCGGGGAGGACGGCGCCTCGGGGGCGGCGGTCTTCTTCTTCCGGACGAGGAGCACGGCGGCGCCGCCGATCACGACGAGGGCGATCGCGATGCCCGCGATGACGGGGGTGGCGTTGGACGCGCCGGTCGCCGCGAGATTCTCGTCGCCGCCGGAGGTGCCGCCGGCGGAAGCCGGGCTGGGCTGGGAGGACGGCTGGTCGGGGCTGGACCCGGCACTGCCGGTGGTCTTGCAGTCGAGCACGCCCTTGAAGTTCTTCGAGAAACCGCCGGGACCGGTGATCGTGAAGTCGTACGCCTGGTCCTCGGGGACCGGGACCGTCACGGTGCGGGACTCACCTGCGGCGATGGAGTGCTTGAACCCCATCAGCTCGAAGGTGAACGCCTCGTCGCCCTTGTTGGTTGCCGTGACGTCGATGCCGCCCGCGGCGCAGTTCTTCTCCGCCGACAGCGCCGGGATCGGGCCGGTCTTGGCCCAGGTGGCGGTGGCGGTCGCGGAGACCGTCGACTGGCTGGACCCGGCGAGGATCTGGGTCTGGCTCTTGGTCACCCCGGCGAACGCGCGGCCGACCGGCACGGAGGTGGTCGCCTGCACGGTCAGCGAGGCCGAGCCGTCGGCGGTCCCGGAGGGTATGTCGAAGTACAGCTCGCTGCCGTCGACCGCGGAGGTCGCCGGCTTGCCGTCCTTGCCGGTCACCTGGATGCCGCTCGCGGCGGCATCGGCGGGCGGGGTCACCGTGACCCGGTCGGCGTCGGTGCGGACCGTGACCGGGCCGAGCCGTCCGCCGGCCTTCCCGGAGACGGCGTTCGGCTCCAGGCTGAGCGAGGCGCGGGGCTCCTCGACGTTCCGCGCTTCCTTCTCCAGCCAGTCGGCGAGCTTCTCGGCGGCCGGGTCGAGTGCCTCGACCTCGGCGCCGTCCGAATACCGCCAGATGGCGACCTGGGTTCCCGCCGCGGCCGTCCGCTCGGTCAGCGGACCGGTGTCGGCCTTGTCGGCGAGCCCCATGAGGTCGTCGACCTGGGGGTAGGAGTGCTGCAGGATCCAGCGGATCTTGCCGGCGTTCTTGTTGGCGCCGAGCGAGGTCTGGTCCCAGGGGGTCTCCAGGTACTTGGCCTGCTCCTGGGTGGGGTTGTGGATGTCGATGCAGTACGTCTTGAGCTTGCCGCCGCCGTCCACGGTCATCTCGAAGAGGCCGGCGGGCAGTTCGTGCTCGAGGCCGTCGTCGTGCAGCACGGCGCGGTCGAAGGTGGTCAGACCGTCAAGCGTGGCGGAGGCGCCGCCCGTGTGCTGGGGGGCCTCGTCGGCGACGGCCGGTACCGCGGCGGCTATCGAACCCGCCGCGAACAGCCCGGACACCAGAGCCGCCGCGACCGTACGGGCGGCTCCCCGCCCTCGTGCAGAGAACGCAGAAAACACAGAATTCCCCTCCGTGCGAGGCGCTTTCGCGTGGGATGCGTGGGGGGAGTGCCTCGCCAGCAGACTCAAGTGCCCCGTGAGTACTGGGGAATCCTAGGGACGCGGTGCGACCCGATGCCCCGTCATGCCATGAGATAACCATTCCGAATCGGAATCGTTATCACGGCCCCACACCCCCTCGGCAACTATCGACAAATCGCCACAACCGCAGGTCAGAAGGGGCATGGAGCGGCCGCTCCCGCGGTCGGCACGAGGACGCGGTCGTCAGGACCGCTCTGCCCGGCGGAGGCGCGGGACGGGACTGGTGAATTCGGTGAGCCCGCAGCATCCGGAGCGCTTGCTGTGCCTGTCGGGCCCGTCCGGCTACCCCCGCCGCCGCCCGCGCCGCTGTCCGTGTCGTCACCCGGACGATCCGTCGGATACGGCTCGCCCTTCGCCGCTCGTCGGAACGCGGACGTACCGCGTGCCATGTCGTGCCCGATCGACACCGCGTCGATGTCGATGGACGTCCGCCTCCCCCCGTCCCGTTCCTCCTCCCGCACCCTCAACCGGCCGTGGACCACGAGTGGTTCACCGACCGACACGGAGGCCGCCAGATTCAGCCCGAGCGTCCGCCATGCCCACACCGTGTAGAAGCTGGTGGGCCCGTCCGCCCAGAACTCCCGCTGCCGGTCCCAGCGGCGCGAGGTCACCGCGAACCGGAACCGCGCATACCCTCCGCTCACCGATTCCCGGTACTCCACGCCGGTCGCCACATTGCCGACCAACGTCACCATCGTCTCGTTCATGACCGATCCCCTCCCGTTCGACTGACTGATCCCATGCTGGTCCCGCACGCAGAATCCCGCCGACGCCTGTGGATGCCGCCGCACATGGGGAAAACCCCGCCACCCGTACGAATGACGAGTGGCGGCGTCGGCGGGATTCGGCGGGCTCAATGCGTCCGCCGCGTCAGTGAGATCGACAAGGCCGACACAGTCGGCGCGGCCGGCGAGGTCTGCGAGACCGGCAGGGTCCACAAGGTCAGCGGATCCGCCGTGTCGGCGAGCCGGGCCGTGTCAGCGGACCCGAGCGTGCGGCCACCGCGCCGAACTGCTCGCGCACCTCCCGGTACCGCATCAGTTCCGCCGCGATCGGATCGAGGACTCTCGCCCGGCCACAGCCCGCCGCGGCCTCCTTGAGCTGCCGTTCCGCGTCCTGCCCGTACCGCCGCGCCGGCCCCTTCGCGGCGGCCGCGCACGCCCACTCCACCAGCGGCCCACCGATGATCCCGCCGAGCATCAGCAGCACCGGAGGCACGAGCATCGGATCCAGGACCCCGATGATCTGCCCCGTCAGCCACAGCCCGCCGTAGACCTGCAGCAGTGTCATGGCGGCCTGCGCGAGCACGGCGGCAGGCCACCACGCGGGCCGCGGTGGCCGGGCCTTCGGCGTGCCCAGCTTCACCGCGAGCTCGTCCAACGCCTCGGGCAGCCCTTCCGCACCGCGCACCGCCGCCTCGCGCACGGCCTGCGCCCACGGCGTGGGGAGCCCGCGCGTCGCATCGTCCGCGACGATGCGCACAGCCTGCTCGACCCGCTGCCGCGCCGTGAGCTCCTCCTCCACCGGCTCCGGGGGCTGTGGCAGCCCCCCGCCCGGCGTACGGACGCGCTCGTACCAGCGCCACAGCCGCAGCCAGGGCGTGCCGCAGGCCCGCCCGGCGTTCCTGAGCCACTGGCGCTCGGCCTCCTCGCCGACCGCGGTGGCGCCGACCGCGCCCGCCAGCCGTGCGTTGAAGTCCTCACGGGCCCGTTCGCCGAGTCCGGGCCGCCCGTCGGCGACGTACGCCGGGCGCAGCCGTGCCGCGGCCGCGTCGACGTCGGCGGAGATGCGCCGGGCGGCGGCGGTGCGTTCCTGTACGAAACGGCTGAGCAGCTCGCGCAGATCGGCGACGCCCTCGCCGGTGAGAGCCGACAGGGCGAGCACCGTGGCGCCGGGCTCGCCGTGTTCGCCGAGGGCGATGCCGTCCTCGTCGAGGAGCCGGCGCAGATCGTCGAGCACCTGGTCGGCGGCCTCGCCGGGCAGCCGGTCGATCTGGTTGAGGACCACGAAGGTGACCTCGGCGTGCCCGGCGAGCGGTCGCAGATAACGCTCGTGCAGGGCGGCGTCGGCGTACTTCTCCGGGTCGACGACCCAGACGATCGCGTCGACCAGCGCCAGTACCCGGTCCACCTGTTCCCGGTGCACGGTCAGCGCCGAGTCGTGGTCGGGCAGGTCCACGAGGACGAGTCCCTGCATTGCCTCGTCCCCCGATCCGCCCGCAAGCGGCCTGCGGCGCAGCCGCCCTGGAATCGCGAGCCGGTCGAGCAGGCCTGCCGCGCCCTCGGACCAGCTGAGGGCGATCGGCGCGGAGGTGGTGGGCCGGCGCAGGCCGGTCTCCGAAATGGGCACTCCGGCCAGGGCGTTGAACAGTGTCGACTTTCCGCTGCCGGTGGCGCCCGCGATGGCGACGACGGTGTGCTGCGACGACAGCCGCTGCCGCGCCGCCGCCTCGTCGAGCACCCGTCCCGCCTCGGCGAGGGTCCGGCCGTCGAGCCGGGTGCAGGAGAGACCGATCAGTTCGCGGAGGGCTTCGAGGCGGTTGCGGAGCGGGGCGGCGTACGGCCCTCCGACGAGGCCATGCGGCTCCTCGGCGGACATGTCGCCGTCGCGATCGGTGCCGTCGGTGGCGCGGCGGGCGATGAGGCCGTCGTCCCAGCGGACGTCGTCCGGACGCGCGAACGCACCGACGGTGCCGCCCACGGTCCCGCCGTCCCCCTCCCTCCCCGCGACGGACCGGTCCCCCGAGGCGGCCTCGGCAGCTTCCGGGGTGGCGTGACCGGTGGACTGTTCCGCGGATGCCGCGGCGGACTCCGCGGCCCTCGCCTCGGCGGCCCTCGCCTCGGCGGCCTTGTCGTCGGCCCCCTGCGCATGAGCGGCCCCGGAACCGGCCCCCGAGCCACCTTCCGAGCGACCCTCGGTCTCCCCAGTGACAGCGGTCACCGCGGTCACCTCTCCTTCTGCAGTACGGACAGCGCGGCGATCAGCTCGGCCTGTGGCTCCGGGGACACGTCGAGGGCGTCGAGCGGGGCGAGCCGCCGGTCGCGCTCGTCGTGCAGTACGCGTTCGATGTACGCCGTCACGAGCTCGCCGCCCTTGTCGCGCAGCCGCAGGGCGCCCTGGGCGCCGATGCGTTCGGCGAGCAGTTCCCCCGCGGCGCGGGCGCGGCGGCCGCCGAGCAGGGAGGTGGCGAGCAGCGCGGCGATGGTCTCGGGGTCGGGTGCGACGGAGCGTTCCATGCCCCGTACCACCTCCTCGGCGAGTTCCTCCAGGACGCGCCGCCAGCGGCGTACCGCCATCCCGATGCGCTCGGCGGACTCCCGGTCGGCCACCGCCTGCCCGCCCTCGACCGCGCCGGAGGCCGGCTCGCGCCGCCACGCCTCCCGGAGCCGCTCGTCGGCGGCGGCCACGGCGCACTGGAGCAGCGCGGCAAGGCTTTCGGCGAGGGCGTCGAGGACTTCGGTGGCGGAGCTGTCGCGCGGGTAGCCGCGCCAGCGGGTGCGGGCGTCCCCGGCGAGCACGGCGCCGCGGCCGAGCTGTTTGCGCACCCGCGCGGCCTCCAGCGCGTACGCCTCCTCGACCGCGCCGGAGAGGCGTACGGCGGCGGCGTACTGCGCGGCGACCGCGCCCGCGAGCTCCGGCATTCGGGCGTTGAGCGAGTCGATGACACCGGCAGCGGTCCGTACGAGGGTCTGCTGACGCGCCGCGGGGTCCAGGGCCCGGTGCGCCAGCCAGCCCCGCAGCGCGTCGACCGCCGAGTCGGGGAGCAGCCCCCGGCCGCCGCCTGCCGACTCGGGCAGCTCCGGGATCGTGAACCGCGGTACGTCCCCGAGACCGGCCTTCGTGAGGAGTGCCGCGTACTGCCTGGACACCTCCGTGATCACCTGGTGCGGCACCCGGTCGAGGACGGTGACGAGCATGGCGTCGTACTCCTTCGCCGTACGGAGCAGGTGCCAGGGGACGGCGTCGGCGTACCGGGATGCGGTGGTGACCATGACCCAGATGTCGGCGGCACAGATCAACTCGGCGGCCAGCATGCGGTTCGAGACGACGAGCGAGTCGATGTCGGGCGCGTCGAGCAGGGCGAGCCCGCGGGGCAGTGAGGCGGCGGTCTCGATCCGTAGCGCGTTGTCGTCCACCGGCGCGCGCTCTCCGCCCGCGGCCTCGATCTCCTCCTGCTGCGGCAGCCATACGCGCGTGAGGTGGGGCAGCACGCGCATGCCCGCGAACCAGTGGTGATCGTCCGGGTGGCACACGAGCACGGGCGTCCGCGTCGTGGGCCGCAGCACCCCGGCCTCGCTCACCCGCCGCCCCACAAGGGAGTTGACCAGCGTCGACTTCCCGGCCCCCGTGGACCCGCCGATCACTGCGAGAAGCGGCGCTTCGGGGTCCTTCAGCCGGGGCACCAGATAGTCGTCGAGCTGGGCCAGCAGCTCGTCCCTGGTCTGCCGCGCCCGCGGAGCACCTGCAAGGGGGAATGGAAGACGCACGGCAGCGACACGGTCGCGCAGGGCGGAGAGTGCGTCGATCAGCTGAGGCCGTACTTCCATGGTCACCACATGCGAAGAATGCCCAACTTTGGAGCCTTTTTGAAGCGTATTGCCATCCCTGCGCGCCGATCAGGCAGAAGGGACAGACGGGACGAGCGGGGCGCAGGCATAACGAGTGCACAACACCCGAGGCGTGAGACGGAAAAAGCGCTGCGAGAATCGCACCTGCCTGCGATTATCGGTTCGCTTCACTGAACCTCCACAACGTGCCACGCAGGTGAAGCATCCGGGTCAAGGCGATCGGAGCCCTATCCTTGTCCCGGCAAGGTCACGGACGACCCACCAGGGGCTCCAGGCCACCGAGGCCACACCCGGCCCCCGTAGCTCAGTGGATAGAGCAGGCGCCTTCTAAGCGCTTGGCCGCAGGTTCGAGTCCTGCCGGGGGCGCACATGCTGCGCAGCCTGTCGGCCCTCCCCATGGGAGGGCCTTTTTGCTGGTCAGGGGCAATCTAGCGGGACGGGCGTAGAGGGCGCGTAAGCGCAGGACTGCCCCCGAGGCGGGCTGGGAGCGGTCCGGCCCTGTCCGGCTGTCACCGTGTTTCTGCGGGTGGCTGCGGAGAATACGCGGTGAAGTTTCCGGCCGGGTCGGTCCTCCCCCGCCAAGGGCAGCAGGACGCCGCTGGCCTCGATGCGCGGCGGATGGTCCCCTGAGCTGGGAGATGCACCGGGCGCTTCTCAGCCGGCAGCGCTGGCACGCTGCCGCTCAACGACTCCGCGACCTGAGCGGGTGGGATCTCGACGGTGCCTCAACGGGGCGCGCCGGGTGCGAGTGGGCGAGGCCTCCTCCATCCCTGCAGCGACACTGTCGCCCCGCTGTCCCCATGGCGGCAGTGAGAACTGCAGGCCAAAAGGACTGCGACGCGGCAGAACTCTCCCTACTTCATCAAGCCCCGGCTGCGCTCCGGGCGCCGCTCCTGCCTTCGGCCCGCTCCGCCCGCGCTGCGCCGACGCGCCCTGGTGAGGCTGGCCGATGGCGTGAGGAAGCTCCCGCGCAGACGTCGGCGGGCGGTCGGCTCCGAGACCCCAGGCAGCCACCATGGGGCGAGCCTCGAAGATCACGGCCCCAACGTCGTGCTCTACCGGGCTACGCGCCGGAAGCTCACGAGGCCATGATCACTCGCCCCATGGCAGCTCCAGCCCAAAGTCTTGGAGCCGACCTCTCGCCGTTGTAAGCGCTGGTGGAAGGGGCTGAGGAGGGGTTGAAGAGGGAGCAGGACGGCAGGAAGCCGGGCCGTCTCCGGGCCGTCCTACAGCAGCCAGCGACGACCAACGCCGAAAGTTGACGGCAGATCTCCCCCAGGTCAGAGGGGGCCCACCGGGCATCACCGCAGGTAACACCCTCAGACGTAAGTTGAGGAACCACAGGTCAACGCGATGAGCCTGTATCAACCATGTAACTAAAAGACATCGGCAAGAGCATGGCTGTCACACCCCGCCAGTGTCGCCGGTCAGTCGGAAAAACAGCGATTGCCGCAGCACATGCCGGCGATGACCTATGCATCATGCTCACAAGGACAAAACATGACTGATGAGTCCGCAGAGACGAGCGGAACCAACCGCCGCACGTTCCTAAGGCGCGCGTCGATCGCCGCCGCAGTTCCCACCGCCGCGGCAGTGCTCGGCGCTACGCTGCCTGGCACCGCCTTTGCGGCCGAGCCGGCCGTCGGCCTGCCCGACTACGCACCAGTCCCCTCGGGCTCCTTCGGTCCCGCGCTCAACGAGGACGGCTATTTCGTCGGCCAGATCAAGGGCAACCTCTACTGGGTCACGGACGGCAGCTACCAGGCCATGTTCCTGACCACGCGGGACGGCGTCGTGCTCGTCGACGCGCCGCCCACCATCGGGCACAACCTGAAGCGCGCGATCGACAAGGTCACCAAGGCCAACGGCCGCCCCAGCACGGTGACCCACCTGGTCTACTCCCACTCCCACGCCGACCACATCGGTGCCGCCTCCATCTTCGGCAAGGACGTGACGATCGTCGGCCACAGGGAGACCCGCCGCCTGCTGCGCCGCGACGGCGACGTCAACCGCCCGGCCCCGTCTGTGACGTTCACCGACCGCTACACCCTGCGCGTCGGCGGAGAGACCCTCGAGCTGGCGCACCACGGCGCGAACCACTCGCCCGACAACATCTTCATCTACGCCCCGGCCTACGCCACCCTGATGGTGGTGGACGTGATCTACCCGGGCTGGGTGCCGTTCAGGAACCTCGCCGTCTCAGTGGACATCCCCGCCTGGATCAAGGCCCACGACATCGCCATGAAGTACCCCTGGACGACCCTCGTCGGCGGCCACCTCGGCCGCCTCGGCGTCCGGGCCGACGGCGACCTGCAGAAGCAGTACGTCAACGACCTCATGGCCAGCACCCGCGCCGCCTCGGCGTCGGTCGACCCGACGCCGTACTTCGAGAAGTACGGTCCGACCGGCAACGGCTGGGCCATCACCAAGACCTACTTCGACGCCGTCACCGAGGAAGCGGCCCGCCCCATCATCGAGAAATACATCGGCTTGCTCGGCGGTGCGGACGTCTTCACGTACGACAACGCCTTCACCATGTACGAGTCGCTGCGCATCGACGCCGGCGAGCTCGGCCCCTTCGGCATCAAGCCGTAGAGCCCGGTTCGTTGGTGGTTGACGGTTCTCCAGAACCGTATCGAGCCCGGCTGCGCAGACCCAAGGTTCGCGCAGCCGAGGCCCGGGACCGGAGCCGGAACGCGGCGCCGGGCCTGCGTCCCGGCCCCGGAACCGATGAGGGAAAAGCCCCGAGCTTCGACGAGAGCGAGATCGCTGACTGATCCCCGGCCCGCTCCTGCGGCCTTCGGTCCACACCGTCCGGCACTGCCTGGCTGCCACCCGCCCCAACCCCCGCCACCCCGTGGAGACCGTCCTGGCCTGCGAGTTATGGCGTCGGCTCCACCCGACCCGTGCCCTGGTCAGTCACTACCGACGCCGCGGAGACCCGCTTCCGGGCCGCCTACGACCCTGGGCCCACCACCAGCCGATCCCACCCATCACCGATCCTCAAGATCTCCGGCTGTAGTACGTGGCATTGGTTCTCGACCGACGGGAAACTCGCCGAATAGGCCATCGCGGGAGGGGCAGCAGAAAGTTGTCCTCGATTTTCCGCATCGCGTGTCACAAGCAGAACGACTGCCCGGTCTCTTCTGGTACTGGATCAGGAAAACCCCGAGAGGAATTCCGTCATGAAGGTCGTAGTGATCGGTGGAACCGGGCTCATCGGCTCGAAGGTGGTCGCCAGGCTGGGCGAGCACGG
Organism: Streptomyces sp. NPDC002133; assembly: GCF_040296405.1. Taxonomy (NCBI): domain Bacteria; kingdom Bacillati; phylum Actinomycetota; class Actinomycetes; order Kitasatosporales; family Streptomycetaceae; genus Streptomyces; species Streptomyces sp. NPDC002133. The sequence goes on from NZ_JBEOXF010000052.1 coordinate 20,987, forward strand.
GCACGAGGCGGTCGCGGCCGCACCCAACACTGGCGTCAACACGCTGACGGGCGAGGGGCTGGCCGACGTCCTGCAGGGCGCGCAGGTCGTGGTCGACGTGTCCAATTCCCCCTCGTTCGAGGACGACGCGGTCATGGAGTTCTTCCGTACCTCCACGACCAACCTCCTCAAGGCGGAGGCCGACGCCGGCGTGACGCACCACGTGGCGCTGTCCGTCGTCGGCACGGATCGCCTCCAGGGGAGCGGCTACTTCCGGGCCAAGCAGGCCCAGGAGGAACTGATCAAGACGTCCGGCAACCCCTACTCCATCGTCCACGCGACCCAGTTCTTCGAGTTCGCGAAGGGGCTCGCCGACGGGATGACCGACGGCGACACCGTGCGCCTGCCCGCGGCCAAGATCCAGCCCATGGTGTCCGACGACGTGGCCGCGGCCGTCGGCCGCACCTCGGTCGGCGCCCCGGTGGGCGGCGTGGTGGAGGTCGCGGGCCCCGAGACGTTCGAGCTCGAGGAGTTCATCCGCATGGGACTCGCCGCTAACAACGACCCCCGCAAGATCGTCACCGACCCGCAGGCGACGTACTGGGGCGCCCCTCTCCAGGAGGACACGCTCCTCCCGGGGCCGGACGCGCACATCGCCGAGACCAAGTTCGCCGACTGGCTCGCACAGCAGAAGTAGTTCCCCGGGGTGGCCCTCGCCGAAGGGAGAGGGCCACCCATACCCTTTGACCGACAGGTCTCTTTCATCTACTGCTCGCGGTACTCGACCGGCGAACGCGAGGAGCTGTGCGACTACATCGATGAGGCCCTGACCGAGCACGGTGTCGACGTCGTGGCACTGACTGCCCGGCACGGACTCGGCCGCTACCCACCAACACACTTGGAAAGCGTGCGCCGTCGCAGTGCGACCGATCGGCCCTCCCGTTGGGAGGGCCTTTTTGCTGGTCGGGGGACCCTGGCGGGACGGGCATAGAGGGCACGTGAGGGCCTCAGTCCTGCGGCGCCTGGTCAGGAGCCTGGGGGCTCGTCCGGGGTCTGCGGCTCGTCCGGCACCTGCTGGTTCGGAGTCTGCGGCTCGTCCGGCACCTGCTGATCCGGGGTCTGCGGCTGGTCCGGCACCTGCTGATCCGGGGTCTGCGTGTCCGGGGCCTGAGGCTCTGGGATCTCGGGCAGTGGCACCTCCGGCTCCACGGGCTTCGGCTCCACTGGCTTCGGCTCCTCGGGCTTCGGGGTCTGCTCATCCGGGGTCACCGGCTTGTCCGGGACCTGCTCGTCCTTCTTCTCGTCCTTCTTCTCGTCCTTCTCCTTGTCCTTCTCCTTGTCCTCCTTGCCCTTCTCCTTGTCCGTCTCCTCGTCGGGAGACTTCTCCTCGCCCGGAGACTCCTTTTCGTCCTTCTCCTTCTCCTTCTCCTTGTCCTCGCCCTCCTTGTCCTCCTTGCCCTTCTCCTTGTCCGTCTCCTCGTCGGGAGACTTCTCCTCGCCCGGAGACTCCTTTTCGTCCTTCTCCTTCTCCTTGTCCTCGCCCTCCTTGTCCTCCTTGCCCTTCTCCTTGTCCTTCTCCTCGTCGGGGGACGTCTCCTCGCCCGGAGACTCCTCCTTCGGTGCCTCGGTGTCGGCCGGAGGAAGCGTCGGCGGCGTTCCGGGGATTTGGCCCTTCGGGGGCGGGACTTCGCGGTCGTTCCTGCCCTGCGGGTCTTCGGTCGAGCGCTCGAACCACGCCTTGCGCTCAGGGTCGAACATCGCAATGGTCTTCATCGGCTTCTCGGCCGGCTTGACCTCGACGATGGCGGAGGGCTTGAACGACGACCACTTCTCGCCCGTGAACTTCTGTTCGCCCTCCATCTCGGCGGGCGGGGTCAGGGGATTGCCGCAGGCGCAGCGGACGCGCGGCGCGCCGCGGTCGTCGATGAGGACTGCGGTGCCGGCCTGGAGGATCGCCTGGTAGCTGGTGGCTTCCTGGTTCTTGTACCCGTGGTTGGTGACCCGCGTGTCCCAGGTCAGCCGGGCAGGCAGCAGCGACCGCAGATAGGCGGGGATGTCGGACCGCTGAATTCCCAGGACCGCTGCGAAAGCCGTCCCTTTGTCGCTGTTCTGCACGAGGAACGTGATCTGCTTCTCGACGTCGCAACTCGCGACGTGCTGTGTGCCGCCGTACAGCCCGGGGTGCGAACCGTCGACTTCCAGGGTGCCCGTGCTGTTCCCGCCACCCCTCGACGTATCAGGCGCTGTGGCATGGGCCGCCTCCGCCTCCGTGGCCGTCGACGGCGTGAACGGGTCGGAGCCGGCCGCCAAGGTGCTCTGGAGGACGACCTCTCCGACACCCTTGCTCCCACCCACGAGCGTGTAGGTGAGGATCACGGCCAGCGCCACGACCACCGCGGTGCCGGCGCTCACCAGGGTGCCGCGCGCCCGCCACCAGGACGGCGGCCATCCGAGGCCCCGGCCCCGCCCACCCGGTTCGCCCGACTCACCCGGTCCGCCGGTGTCGCCCGGCGGACCGGGAGGCGGTGGTGGGAGTGGAGGCTCCGACGACGGCGGAGGCCCCGACGACGGCGGAGGCGGAGGCTCCGGAAGGTGCGGATCCGTCGGTCGGCCGGACAGCGGGCCGGACGGGGGGCCCGTGGGGCGCTCGGACGATGGAGGAGGTAGGGAACTCACGACGCTCTCCCCAGGCGTGGGGGATCAGGAAAATGATGTTTGTTCGCGTCCGCCCTCCCTACATCCATTATGGGCACCACAGGAATCATGCTCGGTCTCCTACCGCGAGAAGGGGGCCGCATGCTTCTGCGTGAGCCCGCATCTCCAGTAGGCCCCGGCCCTCGGATCCCGTCATGCCGCTGCTTTTCGGGGCTTGACAGATGAAACAGATGAAAGCGGAACCAGAAAAACCGGAAGAAAAACGCGGACCCGGCCGGCTTTGAAGCCGGCCGAGGGCCGCGTCGTCGTCCGGGCCTGCTGATCAGCCCCGCGTCGTTCCGAGCCTGACGGTCAGCCCCGCTTGCCCCTGACCAGAGTCCGGCGGAGGCGTGCCGCGGGACCCGGGGCCGCGCCGCCGGGGAGGTCGAGCTCGGTCAGCCGGGCGCGCGGGAAGTAGACCGCGGCTGCGCTGTCGTCGCCGCGGCGGTCGAGAAGACTGACGGCCTCGGCCCGCAGGCCGCGGTGGAGATTCGGCTGCATGCAGTAGCCCACGGCCCGGACCAGCGGGTCCAGGGTGTCCGGTGCGTCGCCGGGCACGGCGGGGGCCGCGCCCAGCTCCAGGTCCGGCACCAGGTGGTCCACGATGACCAGGGGGATCCGGTTGCTGTTCTCGTACGGTGCGAGCCGCTCCAGGACCATCTCGGTGCCGACCCTCGCGACCGGGATGCCGTAGTACACGGAAGCCGTGAGCATCGCGGTGGAGAAGCAGCCGACGACCAGCTGCGGGCGGCAGCGCTCGTAGAAGGTCTCCGCGAGCAGCGGACCGTCCAGGACGGTCAGCTTCACGCCGGCTTCCGCGGCCGCCCCGTTCAGGGCGAGCGAGTAGCGGGCGGGCGCGGTCGGGTGCGGCTTGAAGATCACCGACTGATGCCCGGCGGCCGCGGCGCCGCGCAGCATACGGACGTGAAGGTCCTCTTCCTCCTCGGCCGTGATGATGCCCAGTGCGGCCATGTACTGGCCCAGCAGCAGGGCCGTGGGGGCGGCCTCGACCGCCCTCATCACCTGGCTGTCCTCCGCGGCCGAGCCCGCGATCTCCGCCAGCACCTTGCGGAAGGCGTCGTCCGGTACGAGCTCCGGCTCGACGCCGAACTCGGACAGCAGCAGCGGACGCAGGCCCGGGACCAGATCGAGGTGGAGGAGCCGCTGGATGCGGCACGCGATCTGCTGCGGCAGCTCGTCGCGTGTCGGGCCGTAGCTCATGAGACCGTCCGCGTACACCTGGACAGGGCTCTCGGCGAAGATCGCGGCGAGCGCCCGGCCCGGGTTGACCTGGATCGACTCGACGATCAGCTCGACCGGCCCGCTGCCCAGTCCCCAGGCCGTCCGGAACGCCCGCTGCCACAGCGGGACCTCGTCCGTACGCGGCCCCCAGGAACCGGGGTGGTTGGGCCGGATGGCGTCGTTCCAGTCGATCACTTCGTCGAATCGGGCTGCGATCCGGCCGTAGCCGGTCATCGATTCGAGCCGCAGGGCCGTTTCCGGGACTTCGGCGTTGTTCGAGACCAGCAGGATCCGACGGATCCCCTCGCGCGGGCCGAACTGACCCGCATCGAGTGCCGCCGCCAGGGTGGCGGCTCCGTAGAGCGTCGAGACCTCGAAGATCTGCGTGCGCAGGTGCGTGTCCATGGTCAGGCGGCCCTTCCCGCGTCGCGCAGACTCTGGAGCATGGTGCTGCGTCTGGTGTCCATCGTGGCGAGTGTCCGCTCCAGCACCTGCTGCGGCATGCGTTCGAGCGCGTCGGTCACGTTGTGCCTGAGCCGCTTGGCCACGGCCGGCTCGTACTGGTCCGCCTTGGCCATGTGGAAGGCGATCATGGCGCAGTAGGTCCGTACGGCCTTCGGCAGAAAGCGGTCGGCCTCGGCATCCTGGGCCACGTCCTCGAGCAAGGTGTCGTACGAGGCGATGAAGTCCAGCTGTCGGTTGTCCGAGATCTGCGTGAGGGACGTGGTGACGCCGCGCCGGTAGAAGGCGCCGTGCAGCGAGAGTGCCGCGTACGACCTGGCCTTCAGATGCAGGCGCCAGATCCACAGCCGGTCCTCGGCCGTGCGCAGTTTCGTCTCGAACCGCGACGCGCCGTCGGCGAAGAGTTGGCCCCTGTAGATGCCGAACGGGACGAAGGGATAGTCCACCATCGTCACCATGCTGGCGGGGGCGATCCCGTCCCGGGGGTCCATCACCGTGTCGCGCTGCTTGGCCGGCGCGTAGCGGATGCTGCGCGTCCTGCCGGTCGCCAGCACATGGTCGGTACGGGCGAAGTCGCAGCCCAGCCTCTCGATGCCCTGCACCATGGCACGCAGATGGCCGGGGGCGTACCAGTCGTCGCCGTCCAGGAACGTGATGTAGTCACCGGTCGCCGCGTCGATCCCGGTGTTGCGCGCCTGGGCCACACCCCGGTTCGTCTCGTGGCGGATCACCCTGGCGTTGGGAATCCGGCTCTGCCAGCGGTCGAGCACTTCCGGTGTGGCGTCCGTCGAGCAGTCGTCGACCAGCAGGAACTCGAAGTCCGGGTCCGCGTTGCGCGCGAGGCTGCGCATGGTGTCGGGGGCATAGATCCCGACATTGTGGAGCGGGACCACGACGGACAATTTCGGCACACGGATTCCAAACACTCGAACGCCAGTCTTCTCAGCAGGATATGCAGCCCGTTATCCGGCAGGACGAGCCGAATTCGCATTCCAGATGAACTCTTTTAGTCCTGCGAGCAAACCGGGGTCGGCTTCCTCACTCGGCGGCCGCTCCCGAGGGTCTGCGCGAGCGCCGGTGCAGGATTGCGACGGCCACGAGGGAGAGCAGCGCGGCAGCGCCGACCGCGCCTCCCAGACGCAGCCCCGGAGGCCGGAACGTGCATCTGATCGATGTCGTCCTGCCGTCGGCACCCCGGGCCTCGGCGGCCTTGCCGTCGAGCGGGACGGCCAGCATGCCCAGATACCTCTCGGCAGGCGCGGGGGCCGCATCGCCTGCCGCGCACATCCATCCGGAGATCCGCGGAGCGGCAATGACGGCGGTCCCGGTGCTCCGTGCGGGCAGCTCCGCGGAGATGGTGTGGCCGGAGACGTGCACGCTGGTGGCGCCGGTCCCCGTCAGCTGTCGTACGGCCGAGTCCAGCCGTTCCCGGACCAGACACCCGACCGGCTGTCGCGGCAGGACCGGCTTGGCCGAGGGACGCAGATCGATCCGTACCGAACCGGACGCGGGGACGGCGCCGAGGGACTGCATCGCCCCCTGCACGGCGGGCAGCTTGCCGGAGAACGCGACGGGCTGCCGGCCGCTCAGTGCGGCGCTGCCCCGGTACTCGGGCGCCCAGAAGTAGACCTGCGAGCCGACAGGGCACGTGGCCGTCAGCGTGACCGCGCCCTTGGCCTCGCCCGTGCGCTCGAGGTCGCCCGGCACGTCGTACACGGTGGCGCCGAGCAGCAACTCCTGGTTGGCGAAGGCGGAGTCGCCGAAGCGGACGTCCCGGTCCGCGAGCCGCACGCCCGGACGAACGGTGACCAGCGGCGGCACGGCCGTGTCGGTGGAGGTGATCTCGGCCTCGGGGAGCGTGTCCGTCCGTACGGGCGCCGTGGGCGACGAGTGCATCCGGGTGCCGATGGAGAAGATCGCGTCGGTCACCGGGTTGTCCAGGCTGACCGGATGCCGGCCCTTGGCGTAGTAGCCGAAGCCGAGGGAGGCAAGCGTGCTGGTGTAGACCTCAGCGGTCAGGCTGCTGTAGTAGTCGGCGCCCTGTCCGCCGACCAGCAGGACGTCGTTGCCGCCCGGCACCTCGCCGGGGTCGGTGCGGTGCCGCGGCCACGCGTCCTTCTGTTCGGTCGCCCGCGCCATGTCCTCGTGCCAGGGGCCCAGTCGCGGGGCCCAGGAGACGCGCGCCAGCTGCCGCTGCTCGATACGTGCCCCCGAGATCGCGGCCTCACCGGCCTGGGCGACGACGAGGAGGGCGACGGCCACGACCGGCAGGGCCCGGGCGCCGATGCCGTACCGCCTGGCGAGCAGGACGGCCGCGGCGGCCGACAGGCCGAGCGCCGCGGCGAAGGCGAAGGCGGGGTAGGTCCACCGGTCGATGTCCGGGGTGCCGCGGGTCGCGAGGACCAGCACGGCCAGCAGCGCGGCGGCGCCCAGCAGCGCGGGCATCCGGGGCAGTCCCCGGGCCGTGGAGAGCCAGGCCGCGATCAGGAGCAGGCCGCAGAGTACGAAGGTCTGGCGGTAGGGGATGCCGTTGGGCGACGCGCCGGCGTGCCAGAGCAGATGGGTGGGCTCCCACTGCAGGGACAGCGTCACCAGGCAGATCGCGGCCGTCCAGGCGATCCGGACCCGCGGGGCCACAGCCCGGTTGAAGGGCAGGGTGAGAGCCAGCGCGAGGGCCGGGGTGCCGATGTAGAGCGCGGGTGTCGCCACGCTCGACGTTCCAGGCAGGAGCCTGGCCACCACATCCACCCAGCCCGCGGCCGAGAAGGTCACCACGGGAGTCGGGTCCGCCACGCGGGTGCCCATGTAGACGACCACCACGAGCGGTGCGGCGAGGCCGATGCCCACGGCCACGCCGCGCACGGCACGCAGCAGGCCGGCGAGCCGTCGGCGGCCGTCGGCGTCTGCGGTCAGCAGCCGGACCACGAGCACGACGGCCGCGCCGATGGTCGCCATGTACGCGGTGTAGAAGTTCGCGGTCCAGGCCAGTGCCACGACCAGCGGACCCAGCACGGGGCGGCGCCCGGCACGTGCCCACTCGCCGACCAGGCACAGCAGCGGGAAGGCCAGCAGGCCGTCCAGCCACATCGGGACCGTGGCGCCGTAGTTGAAGGTCCAACCGGACAGGGCGTACGCGGCCCCCAGCACGGCGGCCACCGGCCACGGGCCGCGGCGGAGCCTGAGCAGCAGGACGGCCATCGCGGCACCGGCCGCGGTGATCTTGGCGACGGTGATGGCGTACAGGGCGAGTTCGATCCGGTCCGCAGGGAAGAGCACGACCGCAAGGTCGAACGGGCTGCTCAGATACGTGCCGAAGTCACCGAGGAAGTTGGAGCCGAAACCCGAGGTCCAGTTCAGGAACATGTCGCCGTCGGCGCCGCCGAGCAGCAACGTCCGCCAGTACGCGTGGTACGGCAGGTACTGCTGGCCGAGGTCGACGATGTTGCGGGTCGTGGGTCCGAACGGATAGCTGCCGGCCAGCAGTCCGCCGAGGCAGAAGACGACGCAGGTCAGTACGGCGGCGCTGACCGCGGCCCGCAGCCGCACGCCGCGCCGGGACCTGAGCAGGAGACCCCGCAAGCCGCCGACGACGTCCGGGCCGCCCGAGCTGCCGGAGCCGCCGTGCTGCTCGCCCGTGGCCTCGTCCGCCGTCTCGGGTCGCTCGCCTGTGGTCGTCCCGTGCTCGCCTTGGGCGGGCACGGCCTCGGCAGCAGGTGGCACACGTCCTCCGGGGGTGTGGTGCGCGGCGCGCGAAATGCGCGCAGGCCCGTGACCGTGTCGTCGTACGGGCCGTAGGTCATTACCGCCGAACCGGGCGACCCGAATCCGATCGTCAGTCGAATCCTGGGCGCACCGGAGGTGAATGCCCGGTGCTGGCCGGTGAGAGGTGACGGGTGGCCCGGTGGCCCGGTGGCCCTGCGCACCACGAGCCCGCCGCTCACCTGCCGGCAGTGGGCCGGGGCGGGCTCGCGGCGTTTCACGCACGGTAGATGAGCGTCGTCCTGAACGCGGGCCTGTCGTTCTGCACGCCCTTGATCTCGACGCGTGTCACGCCCTCGGCGGCCTCCTGTACGACCTCCGCGTCGATCCAGCATGCGGAGTCGAACTCGACGTAGCGCTCGAAGGTGCTGGCCGTGCAGATCGGCACGATGCCCTCGAATCCGGTGGCGGCGTGGGCGGCCTGGTGTGCGGCCTCGATCAGGGCCAGGCCCGGGACGTGGTCGACCGGGTGGTCGTACAGATCGGTGTTTCCGACGTCCATCCGCAGCTCCCAGCGGCCGGGCCGGTCCGCCGGCGCGAGGACCACGGCGGAGGTGTCGGTGCGTCCCACGGTGGCTGCCGGTACCGGCGCGGGGACGGGTGCCTCGCCCCAGGCGACGGTCAGGTGCTCGCCTCGCAGGCGGCGGTACACGGCGGGTGAGACCCAGCTGAAGTCGACCACCGACTCGAGGACCGTGTGGTCCTCGTGGACCGCGGTGAGTTCGATCCGCATCGACCGCTGGCCGGTGGACTTGCAGGCCAGTTTTACAAACAGGTCGGCCGGTGTTTTTCGGGGAACCCGATAGCCCTCGGCCACGGAGAAGTCCATCCGCTCCATGAGCGTCTGGGACGTCACCGGGACGGCCCGTTCGGCATGCGCGACGACGAGACAACTCTGCCTGATCGTCTGGGTGATGAGCATCGGGTCGTAGTGCGCGTCGTCCGGCGTCTGGGGCCAACGGGCCGTGACCGCATAGGTGTCGCTGCCGAGCGAGGCCCATCCGGTCAGGAGAACGGCCTCCTCCCGGTGCAGGTGCACGTACTCCTTGGGTACGGCGGCCGTGCGCTCCCCCGCGGCCGGCTCCGAGACTTCGGACAGTCCCGATAACGCCGATAACACGCCCGGTATATGCGAGTTGTCACTGCCCCCGGAAGCAATGGCGTCCGACATGATCCCCCCTGGCTTGGTCTGTGGTTGGCTTCGCTAGGACCAACGTGTCTAAGATACCGGGCCGCCGGTCTTTTTCAAGGGACATGTCTTTAACACAGGGAGAACAGCGTGGCGCGTCAGGAGAGAGCCATCCGGACCCGCAGGGCGATCCTCGAAGCCGCGGCGGCCGTCTTCGCCGAGCGGGGCTACGAGGTGGCGACCATCTCCGACGTCCTGGAGCGGGCCGAAGTCACCAAGGGCGCCCTCTACTTCCACTTCCCTTCCAAGGAGGATCTGGCGCGGGGCGTCCTCGACGAGGCGGTGACCACCGAAGGCGTACGCCCCCAGAGCATCAAGCTCCAGGAACTGGTCGACGCGCTGCTGCTCATCGCCTACCGCCTCCCCCGGGAACCCATGCTCAGCGCGGCGCTGCGCATGGCGGTGGATCTGGAGTCCCGCCGGCTCTTCGGCACCCGGTGGCCGGACTGGACCGAACTCCTCGCGGGCCTGCTGAGGGAGGCCCGGGAGCGCGGCGAGACCCACCCGCACCTCGACGAGACGGAGGTCGCCCGCATCATCGTCTGTGCCTGGACCGGCGTTCGCGTGGTGACCGAAGGACTGCCGGAGGAGTACGACCTGCCGCACGAGATCGCCACCATGTTCCAGATGATGCTGCCCAGCATCGCCGTGCCCACGGTCCTCGCCCGGCTGGAGGTCACGTCCGAGCGTGCCACCCGCCTCGTCGCCAACCTGGCCGAGGACCGGCTCAAGCAGGAGTGGGACGTACAGCAGGACACGGGCACGGTCGGGTCATAGGCGGTCGCAACGGTCGCGGGCCGACCGCTGCGACGACCGCTGCGACGACCGCTGCGACGACCGCTGCGACGACATCCAACCGGGATCCGGCCGGAATCACCAGCGGTCCGCGCGGTTTGTTTCAGCGGCCGACGCAGCGTGTTGACCTGTCATGGTGCTGTGGACGGGCCAGGGCACCGACGTGTCAGTGGTTGACGTATCCGCCGTCCACCGGCATGACGACACCGGTCACGTACGAGGCGCGGTCGCTGAGCAGCCAGGCGACCGCCTCGGCGATCTCCTCGGGATCCGCCGTGCGGCCCTGCGGCGTCACCTCGTGGATCGCCTCCTCCAGCCCCGGGTTGCGCCCGAACCAGTCGGCGGTGATCTCGCTGCGCGTCGCGCCCGGGGCCACGGCGTTGACCCGGATCCCCCGGCGTGCGTACTCCTCGGCAGCGGCCTTGGTGAAACCGACGACCGCATGTTTGGACGCCACATAGGGGGCGGCGGCAGGAATGGCGACCAGACCGCCGACGCTGCTGTTGTTCACGATCGAACCGCCGCCGCTCTTCAGCAGCGCGGCGATCTCGGCCCGCAGGCAGTTCCACAGCCCGCGGACGTTGGTGTCGATGATGGTGTCGTAGGTCTCGTCGGCCATCTCGTGCAGCGGCAGCTGGTCGCCGCCGATCCCCGCGTTGTTGAAGGCCCCGTCGATCCTTCCGTGGCGTTCCACCGTGGCTCCGACCGCCCTGCGCACATCCTCCGCGCGGGTCAGGTCGGCCACCACGTACGACGCCTCCGCCCCCTTGTCCTTCAGCTCGGCGACGACCGCCGAGAGCTTCTCCTCACGGCGCGCCACGAGTACGACCGCAGCCCCCTCACGAGCGAAGACATGCGCCGCAGCTGCGCCGATGCCGCTGCTCGCCCCCGTGATCAGAATGACTTTGCCGCGCAGTAATTCGCGTGTCTCGATCATGTGTTCAGTCTGTCATCGGCCCAACACGCCTCGTGCTACAAGCATGTGAAACGTGGCCTGAAAATTCGTGATACGCGCCACTTCAGGTCCGGCCCTCCGTCCGGCCGAGCCCGGCCGTCGGGCCCGGCGCGTGACGGCCTGCACGCCAGGCCCCTAGCCGGCGAGCAGGGACTCCAGAAGCTGGTTCACTCCCGAGTCCGGGGAGCCGGGGTTCAGGGTGATGGTGGCGGCGTGGCGCTTGCCGCCGGCCCAGGCGGGACGCCGCTGGAGTAACCCCGGCCGGGCGCCCGCAATGACGAGCAGGGGCAGTGAGCCCGTGGATTCGGCCAGCGGCTCCAGCAGGTCCAGCAGCGTGTCGTCGGCGTGGTGCACGTCGTTGACGACCACCACCAGTGGCGAGTCCGCGCAGGTCTTCCTCAGGAACTGCCGCCACGCCTCCAGGGTCTCCCGCTCGTCGATGCGGTGGTGGGCGAGGTTGTCGTCCGGGTCGACCAGGGGGCTCAGCCTGGTCCGCAGCCACCGGGCCGACTCGACGTCCACGGCGGCCCGTTCGATGGCCTCACGGAGCTTGTCCCTGACGGCCTCGGAGGAGTCGCCCTCCAGCATTCCGCAGTACGAGGAGAGGATCTCGGCGTGCAGGGCGACAGGGCTCCGCCGCAGCCGGGGCGGCGCGCTCCAGAAGAGGAACTGCCCGGCCTCGGGACTCCGGCTCATGGCCTGGCGCTGAAACTCCGTGAGCACACGGGTCCTGCACCCGTCCGAGTCCGCCAGCACCGTGACCAGGTGCGGCATCGCCCGCCGGCGGGTGCGCTCGAGAATCCCGCGCATCAGGTCCAGTTCGCTCTCGTGCTCCCTGACCAGCGAGGGATGTACGGCGCCTTCGGCCTCCCCGGTCGCGGCCGACTCCACCGTCCGCCACCGGGACGGCGAACCGCTCACCCGCTCGTAGGCGATCGCCGATCCGGTCGCCCGGTACGTCTCGTCGCAGACCTGGATCTCACCCGGGGCCGCCAGGGTCAGCAGTGACTGGCACACGTCCAGCAGCGCCCCGTTGACCGACGGCGGAGCCGACCTGTCCTCGGGCCGGCGTACGAGCGCCTCGCCCGTCGCCACCGCGGTGCGGACGAGCAGGCCGCCCTCCAGAGGGTGCGAGGAGAAGTCGGCAGGCTCCGGGTCCACCTGGAGCCGAAGCGAACGGTGTATGGCTGCCGCTGCCCGCACCGCCCGCTCGGCGCCGTCCTGGTGGTCGTGGCAGACCTCGAACAGCCCGAGCGCCACGGAGCCCATCGAGGCGGCGACGACGCCACCCGACCGCTCGATCTTCTCCTGGATCAGGGTGGCCACGTGTTCGAGGACCTTGTCGACCCGCTCGGCCGGGGCCGCCTGGTACCCGGGTCCCAGCTGGGCGCGTACGAGGACCACGCTGACGTTCTGACGCTCGGCCACCAGGACCGGGCCCGGAGCGGACACAGCCGACTGCGCCAACGCCTCCGCTCCGTTCGACGTGCTCGCCTTGTGCGCCGGGGCCGGCCGATCGGTCCCGTCCAACCCGGTGAGGCTGTCGGCCCGGTCGGCACCGGGGGCACCGGCGGGCTCTTCCGACCGCTCGACGCGCGGCGTCCACGTGCCGCCGGAAATGCGGTCGCGGTGGGTCGCGCGCTCCGGCGCCATGGGCTCCGGCAGCTGCAGCGACGGGTCGTGCGTGAGGATGGCCTGCTGCAACTGCCGCAGTTCGCGGCTCGGTTCCAGACCGAGGCCGTCGACGAGGGCGGCGCGGACCCTGCCGTAGACACCCAGGGCGTCGGCCTGGCGCCCGCAGCGGTACAGCGCACGCATGAGCTGGCCGCACGAGCGCTCGCGCAGCGGCTCGCTCTCGACCATCGATTCGAGCGCTCCGAGGACGGCGAGATGGCGACCGCACGCCAGCTCCGCCTCGAAGTAGTCCTCCTGGACGTCCAGCCGGGCATTCTGAAGAGCCGTCAGTTCCGGCCAGTGGATGCCCGTTTCCGCCAGGTCCGCGAGGACGGGGCCGCGCCACAGGGCCAGGGCGTCCCGCAGGAGCGAGGCCGCCGCCTCCGACTCCCCGGCGGAGAGGGCGGCCCGCCCGTCCTTCACCCACTGCTGGTAGAGATGCAGGTCGACCCGCTCGGGGTCGACGCGCACCAGATAGCCGGGGGCCTGCGTCAGCAGCACCGCCGCCGGGTCGGACCGGCCGTCCGAGGACAGCGCCCGGCGCAGGCCCCAGACGGCGTTCTGCAGGATCTTCCGCGAGGTCGCGGGAGCGTCTCCGACGCTCCACAACGCCCTGAGCAGCCGGCTGGTCGGGACGACCTGATTGGCGTGCAGCAACAGGAATCCCAGTGCCGCGCGCTGTTTGGCGCCGCCCAGCTCGATCGGCCGGTCCCCGGCCACAGCCTCCAACGGGCCCAACACCCTGAAACGCATAGCTCCCCCCAGCTCCCGCGAGTCATCAGTCCCTTCGCACAGTACAAACCGACCAGATGTTTTGTCAAAGCTCCACCCGATGGTCCTGAAGTGCGTACATCGAGGACAATATGCCCCTGAACTGGGGAGACTGTCCAGCGAAAACAGAACCGTACGGTTTGTTTCGCCGTCATTAATGTTCCGTCAGGCCTGCCGACGGATCCGCGTGCACACCTCTCGCAGGGCGCCCTCCACATGGTCGATGTCGGCGTCGGTCAGCTGGACCGAGGGCTCGAACCGCAGCGTGTTCACCGCGCTGGCCGTGGGGAAGGTGCGGATCCGGTGGTCCTGGAGCAGCCAGCCGGCCAGGACATAGCCGAACAGGCCGGCCCGTGCCGGCTCCCGGAGAGCCTCGCTCGCCGCGTCCCCCTGGTCCCGGAACTCCAGGCCGGCGATCAGGCCCCTGCCCCGTACGTCATTGACGACGTCGGGGAAGTCGGCCCGCACCGACTCCAGCGCCGCCAGCAGCCTGCCGCCGACCTCCGCCGCCCGGCGGTAGAGCCGTCCGCCGTCCGCCTCCAACAGCTCCAGCACCTTGAGCGCGATCAGGGTCGAGAAGCCGTCCTTGGCGAAGGTCGAGCTGTGGACCATCTCGAACTCCCGGCGGTAGCGCGCCTCCCGGACGAGCATCACCGACGTCTTGGCGAGACCCCCGCCCATGCTCTTGGCCAGGACGTAGTAATCACCGCGCAGGCCGATCTGCGACCCGGCGAGGAAGGAGCCGGTGCGGCCCATGCCGCTCTGGATCTCGTCGACGATCACCGGGCAGTCGATCTCCGCGCAGATCCGCTGGATCTCCTCGGCGTACGCGCGGGAGACCTCGCGGATGCCGCCCTCGCCCTGAATGGGCTCCAGGACGAAGGCGCAGAAGACGGGGGCGGGCCGCTCGACGGTCCGTACGACCCCGTTCTCGACCACGAGGTCGAGCAAGATGCCGCGCTCCTCGTCGACAGTCTTCCGCAGGGTCTCGGGCTGGTCGAGCGGGACGAAGCGGGCCTGCGCGGCGAGCGCCCTGAACGGCGCCCGGTACCCCTCGTTGTGGGTCAGCTGCACACTGCCCACGAGCTTTCCGTGGAAGGAGCCCTCCGGCGCCAGGAGGACCGGCGGCCGGGAGAACTGCTCGGCGTTCGCGCGGGTGAGTGCGGCAACCAGCTCGTCGAAGTCCGCGACGTCCGCGATGTCCGTCCGTCCCGCACTGCCCGTGCCGACACTGCCGTCAACGCCTGCCGCAACGACCGCACTTCCGCCACTCACGGCGGCGCGCGCCTGCTCGATGTGTGCCGCGATCTCCTCCCCGATCGCCCCGAGCCGCATGACGCGATCCATCTCGGCGTGCTTGACCGCGGCCTCGACGGCCTCCGCCCCGGTGTTGGCGAAGATGGCGTAATACGCTTCGTCCGTGCCGAGTTCGCGGTGGATGATCCGGTTCAGCTCGGCGGCGAGTTCGTTCGCCGGCGAATGCCGGGAGAACTGTGTGAGGACCGGTGTCCGGGCCTCCAGAAGCGACGTGGCGTAGGCGGTGATCTCCGGGTTGTTGTGGCCGAGCAGCAGCGAACCGTAGCCACCGGCCAGGTCCAGGACCGAGAACTCACGGCCGTCCTCGTCCACCGAATACAGGGTGTTGCCCTCGGCCCGGCTGTACTCGATATCAAGGCCGGCCGACGACAGCACCGAGAGCAAATACGGCTCGGCCAACTCCGGTTGTATGGGTCCCGAATTCATGGTGTCCCCTCGTGGACTCTGTGTTCCTGGCGCTCGGGAACCGTAACGGAGCGCTGTCCCGTTTTTCTCTGCGACCGGTCACGCCTGAACCACTGTCCGGCCCGCAGGCGCCCGGTGAGCCCATGGTTACCACTGAGTGCCCCTTCGGAAAGATGTGTCGTGAAGACTGGCGGCAATTGAGATGGTTCCGAATTCAGAAGAGGTGACATGAATTCTGTATCCGCCGGCCCCGATACCGGAACAGTTTCGGTCGCACAGTCCGTGGAGCCCCGGGTGCTGCGGGATGTGATGTCCCAATTCGCCACCGGGGTCGTCGTGATCACCGTCGGCGGCGACCACATTCACGGAATGACCGCCAATGCCTTCAGCTCCGTCTCGCTCGACCCGCCCGCAGTGCTGTGCTGTGTGGCGCACAGCGCGGTGATGCACAGCGCCATCACCGCCGCGGGACGCTTCGCCGTGTCGATCCTCGGAGCCGACCAGCAGGATCTGTCCCGGCACTTCGCCGACAAGAAGCGCAAGCTCGGCCCGGCCCAGTTCGACGGTGTCGGCTGGCGCCCCGGGGCCCGCACCGGGGCCCCCGTGCTGTCGGGCTCGCTCGGCTGGCTCGAGTGCGAGCTGACGGACTCGCACGAAGTGGGCGACCACTCCATCTTCATCGGCCGGGTGCTGGACGCCGGCCGCTCCTCCGACCGCCACGGACTGCTGTTCTTCGGCGGCGCCTACCGGCAGGTCGCGCCCTCCACCGAGTAGGGCGCCCCTCTCTCCTCTCCCCTCGCCCCTCTCGTCGTACCGATGCAGGCGCCCGGCCAGGTTTCCCGGCCGGGCGCTCTGCGTGTGCGGACGGGCCTGGCAGCCTCAGACGGAACGTGCTCCTGCCCGGGTGGAGAGCAGGAGCACGCGGCCGGTCCGGTCCGTCCGTCCGTCCGTGGGTCCGGACGTCGATCAGAGGAACGGGGTCTCCGGGTCGAGGCCGAGGAGCACGCGCCCCTGGACCTCCAGGTTGGTGCTGAGCAGGAGCATGCCGTGGAGGGCGAGGCCCTGGGCGTCACGGTGGAACCGCTGCAGCGGGACACTGCGCTGGATCACCGAGGCGCCACCGGCGTTGTAGAGGATCTCCACCGCCTCCTTCGCCAGTTGGATGGCGAACGCCGCCTTGCCCCGGACGTCGGCCTTCTCGGCGTCCGTCGGTTCCGCGTCGGCCTCGGCGCGCTCCTGGAGGAGCGTCAGGATCTGGCCCTGCAGGCCCTCGGCGGCGGCCAGCTTGTTGGCCGCGGTGGCCACCTGGATCTGCGTGAGGGGGTGCTGGGCCTGGTCGTTCCAGTTGGTGTACGTGATGCCACGGCCCGGGACGCGCTCCAGGAAGAGCTCGTAGGCCCCGCGGGCGACGCCCAGGTACGCCGCCGCGCACACCGCCATGATGTAGGAGAACAGCCGGTACCTGCGGCCCGGCGTCACCTCGGCGTCACGGCCGGGAGTGGTGTTGAAGATGGCGTCGCCGTAGCCGATGACCCGGTACTCGGGGACGAAGACGCCCTTGGCCGTCGTCGTCGACGACCCGGTGGCCGACGCCGACGAGGTGTTCCAGTCGTCTGCGACAGTGAACTCCGACATCGGCAGGATCGCGATCAGCTCCTCGTGGGAGCCGTCCGGCCGCTCGCAGATCGCGGCGGCGATGTTCCAGTCCGCCGCGCGGCAGCCGGAGTTGAACCGCCAGGTGCCGTCGAGGACGTAACCGCCCCCGGCCGGCGTGAGCGTACCGCTCGGGGTGAAGCCGCCGGAGATACGGACGGGCCCGGACCCGAAGATCTCCTCCTGCGCCTTGTCGGGATAGAGCGTGGCCAGCCCGACGGAGGAGACCCAGACCATCGCGAGCCACGCGGTGGACCCGCAGCCGCGACCGATCTCGCTCAGGACCCTGCACTGGTCCTCCACCGAGAAGTCGAGCCCGCCGAACCGACGGGGCATGGCCGTCCGGAAGACACCGGCCTTGTCCATCAGGTCGATGTTCTCGTCCGGGATCCAGCGGTTCTCCTCGGCCCGCTGCCCGTTCTCACGGAGGGTCGGCACGATGTCCCGCACTGCTTCCAGCACGGACCCGACCTCGATGTCAGTCATGAATTCCTTTTCCTCCAGATCGGATGTGGCCCGGTCCGTTTCACACGGGCAGTTCGTCGGCCACGGGACGGTCGATCGCCATCATCCACCTGCCGTTCGGCTCCCGGGTCAGGACGTCGGTGCACGTACCGTGGATCTTCTGCCGCTCTCCCTCGTCATTGGTGATTTCGAGGTTGAAGTCCACGACGACGAGGATGGTGTCGCCCGCGGTGTAGGAGTATTTGATGGTGGAATCCAGGGACGGTCCTGTGGCCAGGAGTTCCTTGATGGCCTTGGTGCGCTCGGGGCCGCTCAACGGCTTTCCGGAGAGATTGGATATCGCGTCGTCGCGGTAGAGCCGGTCGAATGCCGCCCCGTCGCCCGAGTTGAAGGCACGCAGGAAGGCCGCATTCTGAATCTCGCTGTCACCGGTGAGTTCGAGGCTGTAAAGATCAGTGTCCACGGACATGGTGAGCCTGCTCCCAACTTCTTGGAAGATCTTCTTGGCGGATGGGACCGGAACGTGAATGGGACGCTATCGAGATCGGTCCATCATTCGGTCATCACGGCCTCACTGGGCCAGTGCCGCGGCCTGGTCGGCGGCACGGAATCCGGATTCGAGGGCACCCTCGATGAACGATCCGTTCCAGCCCGTCGCGATGTCCGCTCCCGCGAAGACCATCCGGCCGTGCGGCTGCTGGATCGCGGGGAGCTGCTTCAGCAGCTGGCCCGGGCGGCGCAGACCCCAGCCTCCGCGCGACCACTGGTCCTTGTGCCACTCCTGGTACCGGTACGCCACCACGGTGGCGCCGGGTATGTACTGGCGCACGGCGTTCTGGACGGCCGTCTTGCTGGCCACGTCGAGCGAGGGGCCGGCGAAACCGATCATCATCCGTCCGCCGCCGGGCAGCGGGCGCTCCGGAATCAGCATCGGCAGCGGCGAGGTCTCGGTGCCCTGGCCGTAGACGGCGTCGACCTGGCCGCCCAGCTGGATCCAGAGCTTCGTGCCGAGCGGGACTCCGACGCCCTCCTGGGCCGCCGCGGCGTGCACGGACGGCAGGCCCGGGTTGAAGGTGATGGTCTTCCACACGTTGACCGGCACCGCGACGACGACCGCGGCGGCGTTGAACACCTGCCCGCTCGCGGCCTTCACCCGCACCCGGTTGTACTGCTCGGTGATCGCCGTGACGGGCATGCTGAGGCGCACCTTGGCCGTCGATCCCGCGAGCATCTTCTGCAACAGCGCGGTCATGCCGGTGGTGGGCTTGAAGCCCATCTGGTTGTGCCAGCCCTCGATGCTCCAGTTGCCGAGCGCCCACCACTGGGCCAGCGCGGTCAGCGCTCCGCGGGAGTTGTCACCGCCGACGTACGCCGCGGTGTAGCCGGCGAGCCACTTCGTGTCGACGTCGTCGAGGCCGAGCTGCGCGATGCGGTCGCGGAAGGACAGCGGGTCCACGTTCTTCAGCAGATCCTTGCGGTACAGCGGGTCATGGGGGCGTGGGAAGTACTGCTCCGAGCCGGCGAAGAACTTCGTCAGCAGCCCGTCCATGCGGGCCCCCGCCTCGGCGGGCGTGAGGGTCTGGAAGCCGTTCGCGGCCGGCATGACCGAGCTGGTGTTCGCGAGCTCCGGGACGGTCGTGATGCCGTAGCGCTGGAACTCCTTGGTGACGAGCGTGTGGTCGGGGCTGACCCAGCTGCCGCCGAGGTCGATCTGCCGGCCGGCGAACGTGTCGGTCCAGATGCGGCCGCCTATGCGGTTGCGCGCCTCCAGGACCACGACGTTCAGGCCCTTGGCGCTCAGTTCGCGCGCCGCAGTGCCGCCCGCGTACCCGGCGCCGACGACAACGACGTCGGTCATCACGTCATCGGCCGCCCGGCTGGGGCCGGCGGTGGCGACGCCGATCGCCGAGGCGGCGGTGGTCGCGGCGGTCGCCTTGAGGAGCGAGCGGCGCCCGATGGTGCGGGGAGCCGTACTCCGCTCCGAGGAGGTGCGAGAACTCATGACGTCACCTGTTTCCGTAGGTTGCGGGCAGCCGCCTCAGCAAAAGCGGCTGAGTGGTTTGTTTTTGGCCTACGGAAACCTACAGTCGGGCCGGGAACTCGCGGTCGCCCAAAGGTAATTGGAGGGTTTGTCTCCGTCCTTGTGCGGGAAGAACAGGCGTCCGCAACCCGGCATCCGGCCCGCCGCCCGCCCCAGAAACACTCGATCCCGGTGCCGGACCGGGCCTTTGCGGCCGGTCCGGCACCGGGATCGGATCGGCGTCGGGTGTTGCGTGCGCGGCTGGAACGCGCGCGGCGGCTCCCTACCGCTCGGCGGCGGCGGGCTGCGCCGGCCTCACCGTCTCGTCCGCGGCGGCGAGGGGCTCGTCGGCGGGCGCCTCGGGTGCGGTCGAGCCGGTCGGCGGGACATGGCGCAGCATGGTGACCGCGAGGACCGCAAGCGCGGTGACCAGCACCGCGTTGATGACGGCGATGGTGTTGAGCCCGGACGCGAAGGCCTCGCGGGCCGGGGTGATGATCCGGTCGGCCAGCGAGCCGGGCAGGCCCTGGATGGCCTCGAGCGCCTTGGCGAGGGTGTCGCGGGTGGCGTCGGCGACGGAGGCCGGGGTGTCGGCCGGGAGTTCGCCGGTGACCCCGTTGCGGTAGACGGTGGTGCCCAGGCTGCCGAGGGCGGCGATGCCCACCGCCAGACCGAAGTCGCTGCTGGTCTGCTGCAGGGCGGAGGCGGCGCCCGCCTTCTCCTCGGGTGCGGAGCCGACGATGAGGGACACGCTCATCGCCATGATGGGCGCGATCCCGGTGTAGACGAAGCTGAAACCGACGAGGACGTAGGCCAGTCCGCTGTCGGCCGGGTCGGCCTGGGTGAGGATCACGTAGCCGATGGCCGAGAGGATCAGGCCGATTCCGGTGACCGTGCCCGGCCGCAGGCGGCGGGCCAGGACGGGGGCGAGCATCGACGAGCCGATGAGCAGACCGGCGGCGGGGAGCAGCCACAGACCGGCGTGCAGCGGGGAGAGCCCGGCGACCATCTGCAGGTACTGGGTCACGAAGAGGTAGATGCCTCCCATCGCGACGGCGGCGAAGAGCATGACACCCAGGGCGACGCTGAAGGCGCGGCTGCGGAAGAGGCTGAGGTCCAGCATCGGGTCGTCGAGCCGCAGCTGGCGGCGGGCGAAGACGACGCCGAAGACCAGGCCGACGACGACGGCGATCACCGACCCGGACTCCATCCCGTACTTGGCGATCTCCTTGACGCCGTAGACGATCGGCAGGATCGCGGCCAGGGACAGCAGGACACTGACGATGTCGATGCGGCCGGCGTTCTCGTCCTTGTGCTCGGGAAGCAGGACCGGTCCGGTGATCAGCAACAGGACCATGACGGGTACGGCGACGAGGAAGACCGAACCCCACCAGAAGACCTGCAGCATGGCGCCGCCGACCACCGGGCCGAGCGCGATGCCGACCGAGAAGCTGGCGGCCCAGATGCCGATGGCGGTGCCGCGCTCCTTGGCGTCCTGGAACATGTTGGTGATCAGGGCGAGGGTGGAGGGCATCAGGGTCGCGCCGGCGATGCCGAGCAGGGCGCGGGCGGCGATGAGCATCTCCGCGCTGTTCGCGTAGGCGGCCAGCACCGAGGCGATCCCGAAGGCCGTGGCGCCGCCCAGCAGCAGCTTGCGGCGGCCGATGCGGTCGCCGAGGCTGCCCGCGGTGACCAGGAATCCGGCGATCATGAACGCATAGATGTCGATGATCCACAACATCTGGGTGCTGCTCGGCTCGAGTGCGGCTCCCAGATGGGGTACGGCGAGGTGCAGCAGGGTCACGTCGAGGGACAGCAGGATGCTGGGCAGCGCCAGCATCGCCAGCCCTGCCCATTCACGCCGTCCGGCGCGCGGAGTGGGTGAGACAGCATTCGTAGACATGGCAATGGCCTTCCGTCCTCGTGTCCAAGGTGTTCGGGTGTTCCGGCGTTCGCGCGTTCGGGTCTTCGGGTGTTCAAGAGGGTTGCCGGACCCCGCTCGCACGGGGTCCGGCGTGCGATCGGTCAGGTCCTGATCAGGCGCGGAGGGATCGGGCGCGGCAGTCAGTGGGCGGCGCTGAGCAGGCCCTGCGCGAAGCCGCCGTCGACGGGGAACTCGACGTTGGTGGTGAAAGTCGCGTCGGCGGCGAGGAACAGCGCGGCCGCCGCGACCTCCTCGACCGTGCCGTTGCGCCGCAGCGGAGTCGTCTCGTCACCCTGCTTCTCGAACTCGCGGCGCTCCTCGTCCGTCAGTCCGGCGACGCCCATGGTCGGGGTCTTGATGAAGCCGGGGGCCAGCGAGTTCACCCGGATCCTGCGGGGCAGGAACTCCGCCGCGAGTACGTGGGCGAACGCGCGCACTGCGTCCTTCGACGCGGAGTAGGCGCTGATGCCGGGGTAGATGAGGTCGTTGGCGACCGTGGTGAAGACGATCGAGCCGCCCTCGTTGATGAGGGGTGACAGGCTCTGCACCGTGAAGAAGGCACCCTTGGTGTTGACGTTGAAGTGCCGGTCCCAGGACTCCTCCGTCACCTCCTCGAGGCTCTGCACCTCGGCGATGCCGTGGTTCACGAAGAGCCAGTCGACGCGCCCCAGCTTCTCCTGCACGAAGTCGGCGAGGGCCTTGATGTCGGCCATGCTGGCGGCGTCGGAGCGCACGACGTGCGCCTCGCCGGACTTCACCTCGGTCCGCGCCTCCTCGATCTTCTTCTCGTTGCGGCCGGTGAGGACGACCTCGGCTCCTCCCTCGAGCAGTGCCTTGACGATCGCCAGGCCCATTCCGTGCGTCCCCCCGGTGACGACGGCCTTCTTGCCCGCGAACCTGCTCATGGTTGTCTCCCTGTTCACGTGTGGTGCTTGCGATCTGTGACGCCGGGGTCTTCCGGCGGGAGCAACCCTGCGCGCGGGCCCTTGAGGTCGGCTGTCGGTCCGCTGTCGGAACGCCGTCGATGTGCCGTAGGTGCACCGCCGGAGGTGCTGCCGGTGCACCGCCGGTGCGCTGACACACCAGGCGATGACCGGCCCGCACTACGGTGACTGCCATGCGTTTCGGGGTACTGGGTCCGTTGGCCGTCTGGACGGCGGACGGCGAACTTGTCGTCGTACCGGAGTCCAAGGTCCGCGCTCTGCTCGCGGCTCTGCTGGTGGACCCGGGCCGGGTCGTCTCCGCGGACCGGCTCGTCGAGGACCTCTGGGGCGAGGAGCAGCCGGCCAACCCCGCCGGAGCGCTGCAGACCCGGGTGTCGCGGCTGCGGCGCGCCCTGACCCGGGCCGGGGGCCGGGGCCTCGTGGTCCACCGCCCGCCGGGGTATCTGCTGGGCGTCGCGGACGGCTCGGTGGACTCGGACCGGTTCGTCGCGCTGACCCGCCGGGCCCGTACGGCGGACGGTGCGCACGAGCGGGCCTCCCTGCTGACCGAGGCGCTGTCGCTGTGGCGCGGGCCCGCGTTCGCCGACTTCGCGGACGAGCCGTTCGTCCGTGCGGCGGTGGCCCGGCTCGAGGAGCAGCGCCTGCTGGCGCTGGAGGAGCAGGCCGAAGCCCGCCTGGAACTGGGCGAACACAGCCTGCTGGCCGGGGAGCTGGGCGATCTCGCGGGCCGGCATCCGCTGCGGGAGCGCCTGCGCGCCGCCCACATGCGTGCGCTGTACGGGGCGGGGCGCCCGAGCGAGGCCCTGGACAGCTACCACGAGCTCCGGCGCCGCCTGGACGAGGAGCTGGGCCTCGAACCGGGCACCGAGCTGGTGGCGCTGCACCGGGAGATCCTGCGGCAGGACCCGGGCCTGCCGGCGACGCCCGTGGACGCCGCGGCGCCGCCCCGTCCCCGGACGAACCTGCCCACCCCGGTGACCGATCTGATCGGGCGGTCGGAGTCGGTGTCCGAGGTCCGCGGCATGCTGGAGTCCGGCAGGCTGGTGACCCTGACCGGCCCCGGCGGGGTCGGCAAGACACGTCTCGCCGTGGAGATCGCGACCCGGCTGGCCGGGTCCTTCGCGGACGGTGCCTGGCTGGTGGAGCTGGCCACACAGGCGCATCCCGCCGAGCCGGGTCCTGCCGACTCGGTGGACGCACTGGCCGAGGTGGTCGCCGCCACCCTGGGGATACGGGACGACACGAGCCCCGGGCCCATG
The DNA here is from genome assembly GCF_040296405.1 of Streptomyces sp. NPDC002133. Taxonomy (NCBI): domain Bacteria; kingdom Bacillati; phylum Actinomycetota; class Actinomycetes; order Kitasatosporales; family Streptomycetaceae; genus Streptomyces; species Streptomyces sp. NPDC002133. The sequence goes on from NZ_JBEOXF010000052.1 coordinate 44,494, forward strand.
CCCGCCGGGCGGCCCCACACGCTGATCGACCGCCTGGCCGGGGCGCTGCGCGGAAAGCGGCTGCTGCTGGTCCTGGACAACTGCGAGCACGTCGTCGAACCGGCCGCGCGGCTGGCGGAGGCGCTGCTGCGGGGCGCGCCGGACGTACGGATCCTGGCCACCAGCCAGGAGCCGCTGGACATCGCCGGTGAGCGACTGTGGTCGGTGCCGCCGCTGGACCTCCCGGCGCCCGCCGCCGCGCCGTCGGTGCTGCGGCAGTCGAGCGCGGTCCAGCTGTTCGAGGCGAGGGCGGCGGCCGTGTCGCCCGGTTTCGCGATCACCGAGGAGAACGCGGGTGCGGTGGCGGCGATCTGCCGGCGTCTGGACGGGATTCCGCTCGCCCTGGAGCTGGCCTCCACACGGGTGCGGGTGCTGGGTGTGCAGGAGCTCGCGGAGCGTCTCGACGACCGGTTCCGGCTGCTGACGGGCGGACACCGGGGCGCTCCGGCGCGGCAGCAGACACTGCGGGCGATGATCGACTGGAGCTGGGAACTGCTCACGGCCGCCGAGCAGATCGTGCTGCGGCGGCTGGCGGTGCACTCCGACGGCTGCACGCTGGAGGCCGCCGAAACGGTCTGTGCCGGGAACGGTGTGAAGCCGTCCGAGGTGGTGGACCTGCTGGCCCGGCTCGTGGACCGCTCACTGGTCCTGGTCGCGCACGACGCCGACGGTCCCCGGTACCGGCTGCTGGAGTCGGTGGCGGCGTACTGCCTGGAGCGACTGCGGGCGAGCGACCACGAGCAGGTGCGGCGCGCTCATGCCCACTACTACGTCTCGTTCGCGGAGGGCGCCGACGCGTTCCTGCGCGGCGCGGACCAGCAGCGGTGGCTGCGGCGGCTGGACGTCGAGACGGCGAACGTCCGCAGCGCGCTCGACGGCGCCGCAGCCGACGGTGACGCGGCCGTGGCGCTGCGGCTGGTGCGGGCGATGAGCTGGTACTGGTTCCTGCGCGGACGTCTGACCGAGGCGAAGCGTTCGCTGGCCATGGCGCTGGCCGTGCCCGGTGGTGCGGCTGGTGGTACGCCTGCCGGCGCGCCCGAGTCGCCGGGCGCACCTCGTGCGCCCGGCACCTCCGTGGAGCCGGCAGTGGCGTGGCGGGCCGGGATGAGCATGCTGTCGGGCGACGAGGCCGACCCCGCCTGGGAGGGCGGTGCCGTACGGACGCTGTACGAGGACATCGGCGACCCGCACGAGCGCGCCAGGGCGGGCTGGTTCCTCGGCTTCGCCATGACCAAGTTCGGTGACATGGCGGTGGGCGAGTACCTGACGGACCGGGTGCTGGCCGAGTTCCGTGCGCTGGACGACCGCTGGGGCATCGCGGCCGTCCTCAGCACGCGCGGCATGCAGCGGTACGTGTGCGGTGACCTGAAGCTGTCCCGGCGGGACGGCGAGGAGAGCCTGGCCCTGTTCCGCGAAGTCGGCGACCGGTGGGGGCAGTTGCAGGCGATGGCGGTGCTCGGCAGGCTGGCCGAGATCGCCGGGGACTACGCGTCGGCGGGCCGGTGGCACCGGGACGGTCTGCGTGTGGCGGAGGACCTCGGGCTGTGGACGGAGGCGTCCGTCCGGTGGTCGGAACTCGGCCGGATCGCTCTGCTGACGGGGGACCATGCCCGCGCGGAGGAGTTCCATGAGCGGGGTCGCCGACTGGCGGTCGAGCAGGGGGACAGGCCGGCCGAGGAGTTCGCGGAGGTGGGGCTCGCTCTGGGCGCGCGGCGCCAGGGACGGCTGGACGAGGCGGAGGCCCATCTGCGGAACTGGCTGGAGTGGAACAGACAGTTCGACGCGGAGTACGGTGCGGCGCTGATCCTTGCCGAGCTCGGCTTCATCGCGGAGCTGCACGGGGACGCTCAGGGGGCGCTGGCCCTCCACGAGGACGGGCTGGCCGCGGCGCGGGACACCGGCGATCCTCGGGCGATCGCCCTGGCACTGGAGGGACTCGCCGGTGCGCATGCGCTGGCGGGGCGTCATGCACGGGCCGCCCGGCTGCTGGGGGCCGCCGCGGCGGCACGCGCGTCGGTGGGCGCTCCACTGCCGGCGGCGGAGCGGGGCGATGTGGACCGGGTGACGGCGGTGGTGCGGGCGGCTCTCGGGGACGAGGACTTCGAGGCCGCGTTCGGCGCGGGCGCGGAGCCGGGATGGGGCGTGGAGCTGTCGTCGCTCTGCGGGTGACGGCTGCGCGGCCCGGGCCGTCCGCGGAGGACGGCTCACCGCCTCCGTGACCGGCAGAGCCGTCGTGGAGGCGGTGAGCCGTGGGTCGAGCAGGCGGACGTCACGCGGCGGCGGGGATGATGCCCTGGGCGAGGCCGCCGTCGACGACCAGCTCGACGCCGGTGGTGAAGGTGGCCTCGAAGGCGAGGAACAGCGTGGCCGCGGCGATCTCCGAGATCGTGCCGTGCCGCTTCATCGGGCTGATCTCGTTCATCTCCTTCTCGTGGGCGTCCTTCTCCTCGTCGGGCATCGCCGGGTAGCCCATGGACGGGGTCTTGATCGGCCCCGGGCTCAGCGAGTTGACGCGGATTCCGCGCGGCATCAGCTCGGCGGCGAAGCCCTTGGCGAAGGTGCGCAGGGCCGCCTTGGCGCCGCCGTAGACCGTGATGCCCGGGTACCCCATGTTGTCGGCGATCGAGGTGGTGAAGAGCACCGCGCCGCCGTCGTCGATCAGCGGTGCGAGCTGCTGCACCGTGAAGAAGGCGCCCTTGGTGTTGATGTCGAAGATGCGGTCGTAGCCCTCCTCGGTGACCTGGTCGTAGGGCACGAGCTCGGCGATGCCGACGTTGACGTGGACGAAGTCGATACGGCCGAGCTTCTCCTCGACGGTGCCGCGCAGCGCCCTGACCTCGTCGATGCGGGCGGCGTCGGAGCGCACGACGTGCGCGGCCCGGCCCTTCAGCTCGGCACGCGCCGCTTCGATGTTCTTCTCGTTGAGGCCGGTGACGAGGACTTCCGCGCCCTCGTCCAGGAGGGCCTTGGCGACGCCGAGGCCCATGCCGTGGGTGCCCCCGGTGATGACGGCCTTCTTGCCCGCGTACTTGCTCATTACTCTCCTCGTCGGATGCGCGTGGTCGGATGCGCCTGCTCGGATGCGCCGGGACAGATGCGGCTGGTCGGATGCGGTTGGTCAGATGCGCTCGAGGACGACGACCGGAATGACACGGCGGGTCCTGGCTTCGTACGTGTGGTAAATGGGGGCCTGGTCGGTCATCAGCTTCCACAGACGTGCCCGCTCCTCGCCCTCCGCGGTGGACGCACGGACGGCGAACCTCTCCGCGAGGACCTGCACCTGTACCTCCGGGTTCGCGACCACGTTCAGGTACCACTGGGGATGCGTGTGCGTGATGGCCGAGCCGGATGCCACGAGGATGCAGCGGCCGTCGTCCTCGCCGAAGAACAGGCCGGTGCGGTAGAGCTTGCCGCTCCTGCGGCCCTTGTAGGTGAGGATGAGATTGGTGCAGCCACCCTCCATGTAGCCGCTCTGGCCGTTGGTGGCGATGTAGCGGCGCACATGCTCCTCGACCGACCGGTCGGGGCTGTCCGCGACCGGTGCGTCGGCATCCCAGGCTGACATTGCTGTTCTCCTTGTCCGGATCTCTACAACTCGATCCCGGCACTCTCGGCGGCCCCGGACGCCCGCAGGACGCGATGCATCAGGCCGGGCTCCAGGAGCGCGTCGGGGGCGTCGACGAGGCCGAACACCCGCAGGAAGGCGCGAGTGACGTCCTCGTCGTGCACGGCGGCCTTCTGCACCAACGACATGTAGGCGAGGAAGAGCCGGGTCTTCGGGGTCCGCTCCCCCTCGACGCCGGGGAAGGCCAGGTCGCCGCCGACCATCAGTTCCCACGGTCCGTCGACGGACTCTCGGGCCAGGTCGCGGAGGTACTGCAGCGGGTCGAGCGGCGCGTCGGCCGAGACGTGCCGGCGGATGGTGAGCGCGGCGAGGGCGGCGACCGCCATGCCCTGCGCGTACGCCGGGTTGAAGCTGCACACGCCGTCGCCGGTGACCAGCAGGCCGTCGGGGAAGCGGGTCATGGTCTCGTAGCGGCGGCGCTGATTGGCGGGGAAGCGGTACGCGACGGGGTCGCCGACGGGTTCGAGTCCCTGGACCGTCTCGTGGATGTCCTGGAGTCGCAGGGACCGGACGAAGGCGTCGAAGCCCTCGGGATCTGCCGGGGGATGGTCGCCGAGGATTCCGTACGCGGTGACGATCACCTGGCCGCCCTCCTGCTTCGCGGCTATCGCGCCGCGCGGGGCAGTGGGTGAGGAGACGACCGCGATGGATATCTCGTCCTTCTCGTAGGGGTCTTCGCGGATCCGGTAGAGGCGGGAGGCATAGCCCAGTCCGATCTTCCTGCGCTCCTCCTCGACCCGCTCGTAGCCCAGCTCCTGCAGCCAGACGGGCGTGCGCGAACCGCGCCCAGTGGCGTCGACGACCAGGTCGGAGTCGAGGACCCGCGTCCCGCCTCCCTCCGCGCCGTGCCGCGACACCCGGACTCCGGTGATCCGGCCGCGGTCGGCCGTGGCCTCCAGGCCTACGACGTCGTGCTCCTCGAGGAAGGAGATCCGCGGTGTGTCCAGGACCCGGTTCCGGACGTGGCTCTCGAAGAAGGGGCGGGTGACGGTCAGCGCCGTGAGACCGGTCTGCGCCTTCGCCAGGCGCTTCCCGTTCAGATACCAGCGGATGTTCTCGCCCATGTCGCCGACCGCTCCGCCGTCGGCGACGATCTGCTTCGTCATTCCGGGAAACAGCTCTTCGATGATCTGCTGTCCCCTGGCCTGCAGTCCGTGCACCTGACGGCCCTGCGGCACACCGCGCCGAGGTTCGGTCACTCCGGCGAGTATGTCGCGGTCGACCACGACGACTTCGGCGAACGAGTCCGCCAGGACACGAGCCGCTAACAGTCCCGCCATGCTTCCGCCGAGCACGACGGCGCGGTTTGTCTTCAGATTCGGCATTGCGGCAACTCCCTTGAATCCTTGGGGGAGAATCGTCGACTGGCTCTCCCGGCCAAGGTATGCGGGGCCCGGCCATCACCGACTCACCGCGCTCATCAAGCATTGCAGACGCCGCCCACTGCACGGTAATCAACGGATCGTATGTCTTTTTCTCCCGAATAGATTACCGGTCCATGACCGCAGGCAATAGCGGGCACGGTTAGGTTGGCGCCAAACAGCCCCTACGCTTCCGCTCCTTCTGCCGAAGAGAGGCACCATGACAAATGATCGTGAATTCGACGCGATAGTCATCGGCGCCGGCTTTGCCGGGGTCACCGCCGCACGTGAGCTCAACGCCCGGGGGCTGCGGCCGCTCGTGCTGGAGGCGCGCCACCGCATCGGCGGGCGCACATGGACGGACACGTTCGACGGTGTGATGATCGAGTACGGCGGCGGCTGGTTCTCGCCCCGCCAGGAGCTCGCGATGAAGGAGCTCGGGCGGTACGGCATTCCGCTGGTCAAGGACGTCCTGCCGGTGCCGGAGTGGGCCGTCTTCCCCACCGGGGACGGGAAGCTCGAATCGTTCGACGGCGGTGAAGCCCTGGGCCGCCTCGGCGAGCTGCTGACCATCATCTTCGAGCGCTCCGACGAGCTCCTCCCCGATCCGCACGACCCGCTCGCCGCCGGGGAGAGGATCCGGGCCGTCGCCGGGCAGTCGCTGCGCGAGCGCCTCGACGGGCTGGAGCTCGCCCCGCGCGACGACAAATGGATCAACACGCTGGTGGCCGGCTTCTCCGGCGGCTACAGCAAGAACGGCGCGTACGAGGCCCTCGCCCAGTGGTGGCAGCTGGCGGGCGGCGAACTGGCCGGCTGGATCACCATCGAGGGCCAGGCCCCGGCGTCCGGCATGTCGGCCCTGGCCCAGGAGATCCTCAACGACGCGCAGGCGCGGCTGCATCTCCACACGCCCGTCACCCGCATCGCCGACGACGGCCGGCTCGTACACGTGACCACCGCGTCGGGGAAGCGGTTCTCCGCCCCGGTCGCCGTGGTCGCCACGCCCACGAACGTATGGCGGACCATCGACTTCGAGCCGGGCCTGCCCGCCGCGCACGCCGAGGTGGCCGCGCAGGGCATCAGCGTGCCGCACAGCAGCCGCGTCTGGTTGCGGGTGCGCGGCGGCTTCGGTCCTGTGCATGTGCGCGACGACGAGGGCGGCCTGCTCACACCGATGTTCACGCACGCCGTGCTCGACGACGGCGAGCAGCTGCTGACCGGCTACAGCCAGCACCCGGACTTCGACCCGTCCCGGCCGGACCACATACGGGACCTGCTGGCCCGGCTGCTTCCGCAGGCCGAGCTCGTGGCCTACAAGGCGCACGACTGGGGCCGCGACCCGTACGCGCTCGGCGGCTGGGCGCTGCGCAGGCCCGGCCAGCTGTTCCGGCTTCCGGAGCTCCAGCAGCCGCACGGCCGTGTCACCTTCGCCAACGACGGCATCGCGAACGGCTGGCACGGCTTTGTGGACGGCGCGATCGAGACCGGTTTCCGGGCGGCCGAGCAGGCGACCGTGATCGCGTCCAGGTGACCCCTGCAGGAACTACCGACAGAACTCCGAGATCCGAGAAGGACGAGGACACAGGACCGTGGCGACGCGAGTAGAGGAATTCGCCGAACTGCAGGACGAGTTCCACCAGTACGTCAAGGACATCGTCTACTGTTCGCTGATCACCGTCGACAGGAAGGGGCGGCCGCGCGCACGGGTGCTGCTGCCGATCTGGGAGGTCGTCGACGGCCGCCCGGTCGGCTGGATCGCCGCGTACAAGACGCCCGTGAAGACCGCCCACATCCGCAACAACCCGCATGTCACGTGCTCGTACTGGAGTCCGCGGCAGAACGCCGCCTACGTCGACAGCGTGGCGCGATGGGTGGAGGACGAGAACGTCAAGCGGGACGTGTGGGAGCTGTACCGGAAGGGCTCCCCGCCCGGTGTCGGCTACGACCCGATCCACTACTGGAAGGGCGGGCCGACGGATCCGGAGTACGGGCTGCTGCGCATGGATCCGTTCCGTGTGCAGGTCCTACGCGGCCGGGACATGAGGAGCAGGATCTGGCAGCCGGAGGATGCGGGCTGACGCCCTTGCGCAACAAACGGAACAAATCAACAAACACGCAAACGGGCAGCCGCAGAGGCGCACAGGGGCACAGGGGCACAGGGGCACAGGGGCACAGGGGCACACGAGGACGGCGTCCGGGGGATTCCCGGACGCCGTCCTCGTTCGGCCTTGCTCGGCCGCCTTGCGCGGCCTCGTCGGAGCGCTCCGCTCAGACCTCGCTGAACGGCTCGTCGATCGCGTAACGCCATGTGCCGTCGCTGCCACGACGCAGGACGTCGAGACCGACACCCTCGAAACGCTCCGGCGCCCCGTCCTTGTCCTTGCTCTCGATGTTCCAGTCCACGACGAGCAGGGCGGTGTCGGGCGTCACGTACGAGTGGCGGATCTTCGCTTCCATCTTCGGACCCGCCGCCAGGAATTCCCGGACCGAATCCTTCCGCTCCTGGCCGGAGATCGGCTTGCCCGGCTCCCAGACCGCAACGGCCTCCTCCGTGTACATCTCGTTCACCGCGTCGACGTCGCCGGCGTTGAACACCCGCACATAGTGCGCCACATGCTCCTCGACGTCGCGCGTGCGCTGTGCACGAGCATCTGCAGTGTCCTGATTCGCTGCCATGGCGAATTACTCCCGCTCGATTGAGGGACAAGGCATTCCACGAACTCGGCGAAAACTTATCCCGCAGCGACACACCGGCTATACATCGCCAGGTAATGCATTGAGTTACCGGCACATTACCGCGCACTGGCGGGGGCCAATGAATCCCCTAGTAGGGTCGGTGAAAGCCGAATACGAATCGCTTAATGCTTTGTGGGGGTCAGCTGTGGAGCACAATGATTCGATCGCTGTCGTCGGGCTTTCCTGCCGGCTGCCGGGAGCGGCGGATCACACGGCCTTCTGGGAGCTCCTGCACACCGGATCGAGTGCCGTCTCCGAAGCCCCCGAGGGCCGTTGGGCCCCGGAGGCCGGGGTACCCACGGGTCTGCGCGGCGGATTCCTCGACGGCGTAGAGGACTTCGACGCCGGCTTCTTCGGGATCTCGCCCCGCGAAGCCGCCGCGATGGATCCACAGCAGCGACTGGTGCTCGAACTCACCTGGGAGGCGCTGGAGGACGCCGGGATCGTCCCCTCCACGCTTCGGGACACCCCGACCTCCGTCTTCGTCGGCACCTTGCGCGACGACTACGCCGGCCTGCTCTACCAGTACGGGACCAAGGCCGTCACCCAGCACACGATGACGGGCGTGAACCGGGGCGTCATCGCCAACCGCGTCTCGTACCACCTGGGTCTGCGGGGCCCGAGCCTCACCGTGGACGCCGCCCAGTCCTCGTCGCTCGTCGCCGTCCATCTCGCCTGCGAGAGCCTGCGCAGCGGCGAGTCGGCGACGGCCGTCGCCGTCGGCGTCAATCTGAACCTCCTCGCCGAGAACGTCGTAACGGAGGAACGTTTCGGCGCGCTCTCGCCCGACGGCACGACCTACGCCTTCGACGCCCGCGCCAACGGTTTCGTGCCCGGCGAGGGCTGCGCCGTGGTGATCCTCAAGCCGCTGGCCCGTGCCCTCGCCGACGGCGACCGGATCCACGGCGTGATCCGCGCCGGCGCGGTCAACAACGACGGGGCCACCGAGGTCCTGACCCGGCCCAGCGCCGCCGCCCAGGAGCAGGTCCTGCGGCTGGCGTACGAGCGGGCCGGCGTCGACCCGCGGGCCGTCCAGTACGTGGAGCTCCACGGCACGGGCACCCCGGTCGGCGACCCGGTCGAGGCGGCGGCGCTCGGCGCGGCCCTCGGCGCAGGGCGGGACGCGGACTCGGCACTGCGTGTCGGCTCGGTCAAGACCAACATCGGCCACCTGGAAGGCGCCGCGGGCATCGCGGGCCTGGTCAAGGTGCTGCTCGCCCTCTCGCACCGCGAGCTCCCGCCGAGCCTCAACTTCGAGACGCCGAACCCGCGGATTCCGCTGCCCGAGCTCGGCCTTGCCGTGCAGCGCGAACTGAGCGCGTGGCCGCACCCGGACCGTGAACTGATCGCGGGCGTCAGCTCGTTCGGCATGGGCGGCACCAACTGCCATCTGGTCGTCTCCGAGGCACCTGACACCGAACGGTCCCGGGCGGGCGAGTCGGCTCCGGCTGCGACGGCGGCCCCCGCTGTCCGGGCAGTCCCAGCTGCGCCGGCCTTCCCCGCTGTCACCGCTGTCCCCGCTGTGCTGCCCTGGGTGATCTCCGGGCAGAGCGACGCTGCCCTGCGGGCCCAGGCCGAGCGCCTGACGGCCCACGTCGAGCGGCATCCCGGGCACAGCGCCGCCGACCTGGGCCTGTCGCTGGCCTCGTCCCGTACGGCCTTCGACCGCCGCGCCGTCGTGGTCGGTTCGGATGCGGCGCGGCTGATCGGCGGTGTACGCGCCTTGGCGGACGGCATACCCGCCGCCGACGTGGTGACCGGCACGGCGGAGCCGGGGAAGCTGGCGTTCCTGTTCACCGGGCAGGGCAGCCAGCGAACAGGCATGGGACGGGAGTTGTACAAAGCGTTCCCGGCCTTCGCCGCCGCCTACGACGAGGCCGTCGCCGCCCTCGACCCACTCCTCGCCCGTCCACTGACCGACGTCATCACCAACAGCGA
>NZ_JBEOXF010000053.1:0-53368 GCF_040296405.1 Streptomyces sp. NPDC002133
CTTGCCCTTTTTGTCCAACGTCTCGTACTCCGCGAGGATCCTCGCCTTGTACTCCGCGGTATACCGGCGCGGACCGGTCGAACGGGCTTCCACCTACACTCCGAGCAGCAAGGCGCGCCGGGCGAGCTGGTGGCGAGCATGGACGACTCCCCCGACTCCCCCCTCGGCAGCAGGTGCTTCACCCTGACGCTCTCGACGGCCATCAACCGGGGCATCTGCGCCCCCTACCTGGTCGTGTGCGTGGACATCACCGACACGCAGTTCCAGGCCGCGCAGCTGCTCGGCGCGGATGCACGGTCGGATGCCGTGCGGGGAGCGCGGCTCGCCGCCCTGCAGACCGCCCTGATAAAGGCATCCTCGGAGGAAGGGTTCAGGCGCACCCTCGTCTTCCACCACGTCGTCAAGGAGGCCGAGGCGTTCGCGGCCGGCCTCACGGCCCTCGCTCAGCGGCTGCACGCGAGCGATCCCGAGCTGTACCCGGCCACGATCTGGGCCGACTGGCTGTGCGGCGAACACAGGCCACTCCACCGACGCCGCGTCCTCACCGAGTTCACCGACGGCATCGCCACCGACGGCACCGTCATGGAGAAGAACTACCTGGGCTCTGTGAAGGTCCTCGGAGAAGGCGTTGATACGTCCCGGTGTGACTCCGTGTACTTCGCTGACGTACGCGGCTCCATGCCCGACCTCGTCCAAGCCGTCGGCCGGGCGCTACGGATCCATCCGGGCGAAGGCAAGACCGCGTCGCTGGTCGTACCGGTGCTGCTCGGGCCCGGCGAGACCCCTTCCGTCAAGGCGCAAGGAAAGAAGGGGCGTCGGCCGGGAGGCGGTGCACGAAAAGTTACCAATAGGTATGTCGTGACTTCGTACGCCAACGGCAGTAGAACCCGTTTCGATTCACTCGAAATCGAGGAGTGTCGTATGAGCGCTGACCTCCAGAACAGACCCCCACTAAGCGGAATCTCCCGCCGCCGATTCATCGCTGGAACAGGTTTCATTTCTGGCGCCGTGATACTCGGCGGCCACAACTCGCCGGCTCTGGCGGATCCGCAGCCGAACGCCGCCGTGATCGAACCGGGTGTGCGCATCCCGGTCCTGGTGATCGGCACCGGCTACGGCGGCTCGGTCGCCGCCCTCCGGCTCGCACAGGCCGGTGTCGACGTGCACATGGTCGAAATGGGAATGGCCTGGGACACCCCGGGCCCCGACGGAAAGATCTTCGCCAACACCACAAGTCCCGATTACCGTTCGTTCTGGCTGCGCACCAGAACCAAACAACCCCTCAGCAACTTCCTAGGTTTCCCGCTCGACAAGAACGTCCCCCGCTACACCGGCATTCTCGACGCCGAGGAAATGGGCGGGATCACGGTCTATCAGGGCCGTGGTGTCGGCGGAGGATCACTGGTGAACGGCGGCATGGCCGTCACACCGAGGCGCGAGAACTTCGGCGGCGTCCTGCCGTCCGTCGACCCCGACAAGATGTACGACGTCTACTATCCGCGTGCCAACGCGGAACTGGGCGTCGGCACGATCGACCTGGCCTGGTTCGAGACCGCGGCCTGCTACCAGTACGCCCGGGTGGGCCGGAAGCACGCGCAGCGGTCGGGTTTCCCCTTCGTCTTCGTCCCCGACGTCTACGACTGGGAGTACATGAAGCAGGAGGCCGCCGGGACGGTCCCGAAGTCGGCGCTGGCCGGTGAGATCCTCTACGGCAACAACCACGGCAAGAAGAGCCTCCAGCAGACCTATCTGGCCCGGGCACGGGCCACCGGAAAGGTCACCATCTCCCCGCTCCACAGAGTCACGTCCGTCACCCCCGAGTCCTCGGGCGGATACACCGTCGCCATCGAGCAGCTCGACACCGCCGGTGCCGTCACGGCCACGAAGACGGTCACGGCGGCCCGGGTGTTCTTCGCCGCCGGCAGCGTCGGCACCAGCAAGCTGCTGGTCCGGCTCAAGGCCCAGGGTGCGCTGCCCGGCCTGAACGGCGAGATCGGCAAGGGCTGGGGCGAGAACGGCAACGTCATGTGCGGGCGGGCCAACCACATGTGGGACCCCACGGGTGCCCTGCAGTCGTCGATTCCCACCGCGGGAATCGACAACTGGGCCGAGGGCGGCGCCTTTGCCGAAGTCGCACCACTGCCCACCGGAATCGAGACGTACGCCTCCTTCTATCTGTCAATCACCAAGAATCCGCACCGCGCCGAGTTCACCTGGAACGCGGCGAGCGGACAGGTGGAACTCAACTGGCAGACGGCCTGGAAGCAGCCGTCGATCACCATGGCGAAGTCGATATTCGACCGGATCAACGCGAAGGAGGGAACGATCTACCGCACCGACCTGTTCGGTTTATACAAGATCTGGGGCGACCACCTCACCTACCATCCCCTAGGAGGTGCGGTGCTGGACAAGGCGACTGACAACTACGGCCGCCTGCACGGCTATTCCGGCCTCTACGTCGTCGACGGGTCGCTGATCCCTGGCAATGTCAGCGTGAACCCCTTCGTCACCATCACGGCACTCGCCGAACGGAACATCGAGGAGATCATCGCCACCGACCTCTGACCCGCCTCAACGCTGGGGCAGGACGCAGACGCGGTCCAGCCCCAGCACATGGTTGAGCCGGCCGAACGCCAGCCAGGACCCGATGCTCATGCTGAGCTCCACGATCTCCGGCTGACTGTAGTGGGCCGTCATCCGGCGCCAGAAGTCCTCGTCCAGGCCGTGGTGGTCCAGGGCGTAGCGCTCGGCGTACTCGGCGGCCAGACGGGTGCGCGCGTCGAAGTCGCCCGTGGTCCGCCAGGCGGTGACCGCCTCCGCGAAGCCCTCGTCCACCTTCTCCCCGTCGCGTTCGGTGCGCCAGTCCAGGCAGAAGACGCAGCCGTTGATCTGCGCGATGCGCAGCCGCGCCGCCTCGAACTCGCGCAGGCCCAGGCTGGTGTGGGCGTATACGGCCAGCGAGAAGTTCGACGCCGCCATGCCTATCTCCGGAACCATGTCGCCCCACACGTAGGGGATCGGGTCCGCTCCCTCGGGGATGTCGATGCGCAGGGTCATCGGTCAGGTCCTTCCCAGTCGGCCGGCCGCGGGACGCAGCGGGACCTCGAGCGCGTCGTAGAGGCCGGGCTTGGTCTCGGTGAGCCAGTCGATGGCGTTGACCAGCCGGCCGACCGCGGTGGCGTTGCCGCCCGCCGACCGGTTGCCGCCCTCGTCGCTCGCCTCGACGGTGACCTCGATGCGGGGGCGGCCCTCGACGACCACCCGGTGGGCTCCGGCGCCGCCGTCCGGGGGCTGCGGCCAGTCGGGGGCACAGGAGGCGTGGATGCGGGTGACGTGCTCGACGACGATGCGGGGCTCCCCGCCGACCAGGCCCAGCACCTCGAAGCGCACGGCCCCCTGGGTGCCCGCCGCGAACTCGCCCATGGTGGACGTGGTGACGGTGGCCTCCAGCGGGCGCCGCTGGAGTGTCTCGCGGATCTCGTCGAGTTCGACACCCAGGGCGCGGGCCATCATCCGCAACTGCCCGCCCCACACCATCGTCGGTACGCCCTCGAAGAGCATCGGCGGCTGGTAGCCCATCGCCTGCCCCATGCCGACCAGGTTCCGTACCGCGTCCTCCTGGTCGTACGTGGAGTAGTCGAAGATCTCCTGGCAGCGGACCGCGTCGATGCGCGAGCCGAGGCCGGTGACCAGCAGGGGCAGGATGTCGTTCGCCCAGCCCGGGTCCACACCGGAGACGAACAGGGACCCGCCGCCGGCGGCGACGGCCTCCACCAGCGGCTCCCGGATCTCGGGCGGCGCGCCGCGGTGGTCGTACAGGCCGTAGACGGACGGTGTGACGACGACCGCCCCGGCCCGCACGGCCCGTTCGAGGTCCCGAAGGGCCTCGTCGGGCCGGATGTCCCCGGAGGCCGCGTACACGACCGCGCGCGGACCGGCCGCGAGGACCGCGGAGACGTCGTCGGTGGCCACCACTCCCAACCGGCGGCCCAGGTCGCTCAGTTCGCCCGCGTCCCGGCCCACCTTGGCCGGATCGGCGACCAGGACGGCCACCAGATCCAGCGACGGATGCGCGTCGACGGCGCGGATGGCCGCGCGGCCGACATTGCCCGTACCCCACACAACCGTGGAAATCATGGGCGGAGGGTACCGAGGCACGGCAAAGCTTCCCAGAGCCGTGCAGGGAGATCTTTCCGACGCGAAAGGGATCTTTACGCCCCGCACGGCGCGGGACGTCCGGCCCGTGCGGCGCGGGTGTCAGGACCGCGGCGGCTTCATCGCCAGGTCCGGGTCTGTGTAGCGAACGGCCCTGTCTCACATTCGGTGGTGACGGAGAGTCGTGAGGGTCGTTGACTTGCATGTGAAGGATGTCAATGAGCTTGTGCGGACGGTGTTTTCGGGTCTGTCCCCGCTGGTCATGGAGGATGTGGCCGACGAGGGTGAGCGGATCGTGGTGCGGGCGCGGACTCCGCAGGAGGCCGCGCTCACGTCTCCAACGCAATGGGTAACTCGGGCATGAGTCACCCTCCGTAGCGTCTTGATCTTGATGCTGGTTGTCGGCGGTGCGCTCACGCACGGGTATGCGGTGCCGGATGGTGATCTTCTCAGGGCCGACGAGGACGTCCTTGACGAGGAGCCGCAGGACGCGCTGGCGCTCGGGGACCTCGGCTGTCCCAGCGTTCTCGCGGAGCTGGGCGAGGAAGCCTTCGAGGTCGTCAGCGAGTTTGAGGTAAGCGTCGCGGTCGGCGAGCTGGGCTTCCAGCGCGTCGAGTTGACCGCGCAGGTTGCTCTCCCGGGCCCGCAAGCCGGGCATCCGGGCCCGCAGTTCATCGATGGTGACCAGCTGTTCCTGGAACGCTTCGATCATGCGCGTGATCGCTGCGGTGGCCTTGGCCAGGGCCAGTTCGAGACGGCTGCGCCGGCGGGTGGCGGGGTCGGAGGTGCGGGCACGGTCCAGCCGCTTGTCGATCTCGGACCGGATCAGGTGTGGGTCGGCGATCATGCCGATGATGTGGTCCCAGACGACGGTGTCGAGGTAGTCGGCGCGGACGGGCTTGTTGGTGCAGACCCGGCCGCCCGCGTAGCGGTAGTCGTCGGAGCCCAGGCACCGGTAGTAGTAGATCTTCTTGCCGGAGGAGGTAGTGGTCGAGGTGCGGTAGTAGCCGTATCCGCAGCTGACGCAGGCCGACAGCCCCTGAAGCAGGGAGGGGACCTTGCTGTTGCGCGAAGCGAAGCGCTTGTTGTCGGCGCGCCGCTGGGCGGCGCGATCGAAGGTGGCCGGGGTGACGAGCGCGGGAACGGGGATGGTGATCCACTCCTCGCGGGGGCGGTCGGCGGTCTTGACGGCGCGCGGAGTGCTGCGGCCCTCCAGGCGGGCCCGGCGGTTGAGACCCGGGGACTCGTGGACGGTCTGGGTCTTGCCGAAGGCTGCCTGCCCTGCGTAGGCGGGGTTGCGGAGCATGCCCCAGACCACGCTGCGGTCCCAGCGGGTCTTGCCGGTGCGGGTGGGAGTGCCGCTGTCGGTGAGCCAGCGGGTCAGGTCTGCGATGGAGGCCCCGTCGTCGGTGTAGCGGCGGAACAGCTCGACCACCAGCGCTGCCTCGGACTCGACGATCTCGTAAGTGGCCCCGCACTCGGGGGTCTTGCGTAGATAGCGGTAGCCGAACGGGGCTCCGCCCAGCACGTTCACCGCCCCCGAGCGGGCCCGGTAGGTCTTCCCGCGCCGGTAGCGTTCCATCAGCTGGGCCTTCTCGTACTCGGCGAACATGCCCTGGAACTGGACCATCAGCTGGTCCTCGGGGCTGTCGCCGCGTGGGCCGCGGACGAACTCCACCCGGGTGCCGGCCCGGGCGAACTCCTCGACCAGCAGGGCCTGGTAAGCGAACTTGCGGGCGAGGCGGTCGGGCGCATAGCACAGCACCACATCCACGCCGACCTGGGCGACCAGGTCGCGCAGCCGCTCCAGCGCGGGCCGCACCAGGGTCGCCCCGGAGTGCCCCTCGTCCTCGAACACCCACTCCTCGGGCAGCTCAAGATGCGCGGTTGCGGCGTGCGCGCGCAGGGCCGCGGTCTGCGAGCCGATCGTCTGGTCCTTCTTCTGCCGGGCCGAGGACACCCGGGCGTAGATCGCCACGCTGGTCATCGCTCACTCCTGCCTGCTCCAGGCGATCCCGTATCCGGGCTCGCCGCTGCGGAACCAACGCCGCGTAGGCCGCGGACAAGTCCGCCGCCGCATGACGGTCGAAGACCGCCTCCACCACCACCGGCCGGCCGCTCACCTGCCCGGCCGCCCCTCCGGGGCACCCCGCTCAAGAAATTCGGCCAGAGCCTGGGCCACCACCGCGGAGATCGCCCGGTCGCTCTCGTGGGCACGGGCGCGGATCTGTCCAGCCAGCGATTCCGGAAGCTTGACAGTGAACACCACGCTCGACTCAGGGACTTCGCGCCGTCCAGCAGCCATGGCCTGCTCCAGATACCGGCGTGCCTGACGCACCGACACCCCGTACCTACTCGCCAACGTGCGGGCGGCTGCGGCCACGGGCACACCCGCCCCGACCAGATCCGCAGCGGCGTTGACCCGCCGGGCGTACTCGACGCTATCGACACGATCACCACGCACCATGTCACAAACCTACTACCCATTGTGACGCTCCTTACCCACCGTGCGAGGAAGGAGTTCCAAGCGCCGGTAGCCGAGCGTCACCTCGAAACAGAAGTTGCCCATTGCGTTGGGGGCGTGACGACGCCTCCCTGCGGAGTCCCGGTGTGGGTGTCCTGGAGCTCTCCGAGTTCCGTGAGGACCCCGGCTTTCAGGAATGCCTTCACCAGGGCCAGGACCCGTTTGTCCTTGATCCTCGCTCGGACGCGGTCCATCAGGGCGGCATGCTCGATCTCGTCGAAGCACGCCTGGATGTCCGCGTCCAGGACTCAGCGGTATCCGCGGGTCCCGAAGAGGTGGATCTCGGCGATAGCGCCCTGGGCCAGCTGGCGGCCGCCTGCACCGCCGCCGACGAGCTCGCCGAGGCGGTGGAGGAGGCTTTCCCTCAGCACCCGGACGCTGACGTGATCCTGAGCTTCCCCGGGCTCGGCACCCAGCTCGGCGCCCGACTCCTCGCCGAAATCGGGGACGACCCCACCCGCTTCGCCGACGCCCGCGGCCAGGGTGGAGTGCTCAACGAGCGAGTTCAGCATCTCGCCGACCTCGCGGGCATCCCCTACATGGCCGGGAAGCAGGTCACTGCGCGCGGGCCCCGAACACCGACATGATCGCCGCCGAGGTGCCACTGCGGGAGCGCAACCGGCGCGGCCGGTGGGCAGGGGACTCCCACACCGCGGACACCGTGTACGACCGGCCCCACGACGCCGGCCAGCACGACCCCTTGTCGAAGGTCCCGCTGTTCGGCGGGCAGGAGGAGCCTGCTTAGCCGCGCGCCGCCTCGCTTGCCGCTGGTGTGAGACTCCGGAGCATCACCGCATAGACCGGAGAGTCGGGGAACGGCTGCCGCTCGCCGACCTTCCGGTACTCCCACGACTCGTACAGGGCTTGCACGCCCGGGTGCGTGCTGTCCACCAGCAGCACCGCGAGGGCCTCGTCCCGGCTGGTGAGCAGCGCCTCGTGCAGCCGCTCAGCGGTTCCGGTCTTGCGCCACTTGGGCCGCACCATCAGCTCGGACAGCGAGAACGTTGACGGGTTCTCGGGTTCCTCGGCCACGTGCTCGCGCCACCATTCCCTGCCCGGCACAGCGGGCGCGCCGTAGGCGAAGCCAACGGGCTCGCTTCCGTCCCAGCCGATGATGCATGAGAAGTCGGCGCGGCCGCCCCAGTGGTCGACGAACCACGGGAAGCGCTGTACGAACGGGTCGTCCATCTGATCCGCGTAGGCATCGGCGTGGACGTCGATGAGCGTCTGGCGGATCTCGGGCAGGTCGTCGTGACGGTACTGGCTCAGCTGGATAGTCACGGTCGGCTCCACTGGTCGCGGTATCGGTCGCCCCACTCTCGCGCCACGGTGGTGTCCGGTGCGAGGGTGAGGAGGTCGCGGTAGAAGTCGCCGATCAGCGACCTCATGCGGCCCGGCAGAGGAGCGCCGGCCATCAACTCGAAGACCGAGGCGGCCGTGTCGCATGCCTGATCGGCTTCGCCTTGATGAAGCTGTGCCAGCGCGAGCCGTGCGGTGGCCAGGGCGCGGTTCCGGCGGAACTGCGTAGGGAGGACCGCCAACGCGCGGTACGAGGCAGCCTCCGCCTCCGCCGCGAAGCCGAGCCGGTCACGGACGACCGCACCCAAGGCGTACAGCTCGGCGGGGCCGTAGAACGCGATCCACGGCGGCCGAATCGCGTCCGGCTTGGCTTTGCTCAGCATGTCCTCGGCGAAGCCGAAGGACCGCAGGGCGGCCTGCCGGTCCCCTCGGTTCGCGTGCCCGATCGCTGTACGGGCGTGCGCGAGCGACGCGAACAGCGGATCGCGACGGGTGATGCCCGTGGCCTGAGCCGCATAGCCGGCATCGACGGCCTGGCCGTGCTCCTTCCGCTGGTGGGCGAGCATCGCCAACGAGTTCCACACCCGCATCTCGGTGGCGCTGTCGTTGGCCATCCGCGCCAAGTACAGAGCTTCCTTGAGCTGGCCGTCTGCACGATCGAGCTGGCGGGCGTCGACGTTCGACCAAGCGGCGGTGGCGGTGAAGTCGGAGGCAAGTCCGAGGAGTCGCTGACGGACTCGCTGGGAGCTGGCCTTGTCCTGCTTGCTCAGGCACTCGGCCGCACCGGCAAGGGCCGACCGTTCAAGGGCCGAATGCCCTCCGCGCGTGTCATCCAGGCCGGTCAAGCTCTCCAGGCTGGCGCGGAGAGCCGCTACGTCGGATGTGCCGACGCGCCCCGTGTTGGAGGGCGGGAGCGTGAGTGATGCCCCGGCGGCCGTGGTGGTGGCGAGGAAGGTGCGGCGGAGCAATGGGTCCTCCGGTGGGACAAAGCCGAGTTCGACGGCCGGACAACCGAATAGTGCCTCCAAGGCCTCCCGTTGTCGCCGCTGGGGCCAGCGAGATTTTCCGGTCAGCCAGTAGCGCACCGTCCTGTCACCGACCGTGCCGCGGTGGCCGGCGGCCGTCAGCAAACGGTTCACCGCTTCCACCAACTCGGCCTGTTTGTAGCCAGCTTCCTCCATCGCGGCCCTCAGGCGGGAATTCTCCTCCACACACTCACCGTAGCCGCAGTGTCATTCCCTGTTGAGGCTGATGGCGAAGGCGTCGGCCCAGTATTTCCGGTTGACTGCGGCCAACGCCCGCCCACTATTTCCTGCCCTGACCGTTACTTCGGCAGTTGTATGAGTGACGGCCGCTGTTCATGGCGGCCCTCCCCTGGGGCGGACCGCTGACGTGGCGGCGGTCCGCCCGCTCCCCCAGAGCGACGGAGACGACGATGCAAGGCACGCCAAGGGCGGCACGGGATACGTCGTGGATGGACCGTGACAACGAGTTCACGCGCCTGTTCGGTGGCCCCGCCGCACCCCGCGTCCAGATCGCGCTCGGCCCGCGGTTGAAGCGGCTACGGGACGAGCTCAACGCGCCGGTATTCGCCCACCGCCCCAGGACCCGCACCCAGCGGCGCGTCGTCGCCTACGTCCGCACCCTCAACGGAGTCGATCCCGCGCCAGTGTTCCAAGTCCTGGAGCAGGAGACGACCAAGCGCGGTTGGCAGGTGGGCCATCGACTCCACGACGAGAGGGGACCGCTCGCCCCGCAGCAGTCTCCCGGCTGGCTACTGGCCCGCAGGCTCATGCACGAGGGCTTCGCGGACGGCGTGCTGGTCCTTGACCGCAGCCACATCAGCGAGAACAACGCCGAGTACGAGGAAGAACTGCATTTCGTGGCCGATCGCCACTGCTTCACGGCGCTGGTCGTGCCCGAGGCCGCAACTTGAAGGAACCCGGTCCGGTGGATGGACGAACGTCGGTGGGGCTGGCGGCAGTGGTGCTTACAGATCCTCATCGTCCTCACCACGACCGGGCTGATGGTGGTGCTTGCCCTGTACGGACGATGAGGAGAACCCCCTGATGAACAGCCAGCTCCCCCACAGAGAGCCGGGCGCAGCACTGGACGCCGTCGTGGCCGGCGTGCCGCCGACCCGGCGCCCGGGGTACTGGGACAACGTCTTTGCCATCGGCACGCAGTTTCGGCCCGTTAGTGAGGATGAGCTGGGCCTGTTCCGTGCGCACGTGCGGCCCGAGACCGGCATGACCGCGATCGACGTCGGGTGCGGCCGCGGCGACTTTGCCCACACGATGGCGGAGTGGGGTCTGATCGCCACGGGCTACGACTTCTCGACCTTGGTCGTAAAGGAAGCCGCAGAGGCGTTCCCCCACCCGAACCTGCGGTATCGCGAGCACGACTTCAACTCCGAGCCGATCCCCAACGACCTCGCTCCGGGCAGCGTGGACATCGTCGTGTGCCGCCTGGTGATGGCCTTCCTGGACCGGGCGCGGTTCCTCACCGACGTGCGCCGATGGCTACGCCCCACCGGGGTCCTGCACGTGATGACGCCGGTGTACGAAAAGCAGCCCGAAACGGCGCACCGCGGCATCCGAGAGGAAGTGATCGCCAGGCTCGGCGACGGCTGGGCGGAGACCACCCGCTACAACCTCTGCGACGACGGATGCCTGACCGCCATCGTCCTCCGCGGCCCACAGGGCTGATGCGTGCCGACATGATGCGCGCCGCTTTCCTCTTTGGCGTCCTTCCCGGCTTCGCGCTGGTCGTAGCGATGCACGTGCCAGCCCGCGCGAGGCCTGCGGCAGCCCCAGTGGTGAGGAGGAAGCTGCCGCTCATCCGGCACTGGTTGAAGAGCTGTGCGGGCTTCCCACTCATTTGCCTGCTGCTCATCGGGCTGCACGTGGTCTTCCCCAGACACCTGTCATAGACCCCTCGCGCACCGATCCTCCATCGGCGCGCGAGACGGATCAATCCCCTCGACCAAGGAGAAGCCGTGCTCACCCCACCCGTCTTTGACGACTTCGAGAGTGCCTATCTGGAGGTGATCCGCCACATCACCGACACCTACGACTACCGCAACGCGCCCCGGGGGAACACCGCCCGCGAGTGCATCGGGCTGTCCTTCCAGATCGCCAACCCGCGCGAGCGCCTGCCATACCTCGCCGCCCGGAAGATCAACCCGGTGTTCCACTTCGCCGAAGCGCTCTGGTACATGGCCGGCCGGACTGACCTGGACATGATCGGTCACTACGCCTCACGCATGCGGCTCAGCTCCCGCGACGGGACGACGATCGTCGGCTCGGCGTACGGCTCGCGCATCTTCAACCCTGTCGGAACGGACACCATGTCGCCGTTCGACCGGGTCATATCCCTGCTGCGGAACGAGGCGGACAGCAAGCGCGGCCTCATGCCCATCTTCACCGCGGACGAGCTCGCCTTGGACAACAACCCGGACATGTCCTGTGTGGTCGCGCTGCATCTGCTCGCCCGCAGAGCGCAGCTGCACATGGTCTGCTACATGCGCGCCAACGACTGCGACCGCGGCCTCCTGTCTGACGTGTTCTCCTTCACGATGATCCAGGAGCTCGCGGCCGTGCAGCTCGGCCTCGACGTCGGCACGTACACCCACCACATCGGCTCGGCGCACATCGGCGACCGGGACTACGACCGCGTCCGGCGCATCCTGGCCGAAGCCTCCACCCGGCCCGAGCCCGTGCAGCACGCGTTCCCCGCCATGCCCGCCGACACGTCCCTCGCCACCATCGGCGATCTCCTCATGCACGAGGAGCGGCTGCGGAACAACAAGGCCCAGTACACCCCCGACGACATCGCCGGCCTGGGCTTCGCCCCGTACTGGCAGCAAGTCCTCCTGCTGTTCGAGGCGTACCGGCAGATCCGCTATTGCGAAGCCGACCCGGTCGACAAGCGCGTGCAGAACGCCCTCGCCCCGGGGCTGCGCTGGCTGATGGCCCGCCGCTGGCCCGCCCGCATCTCCGAGGGGAGCACGCAGTGATCGGGACCCAGAAGCCATTCAGGAGCGGAGACGTGGTCGACGGCGTCGACTGGTCGCGCTGGACCGTCATCCTGTGCAAGCCGGACTGTGTCGAGCGCGGCCTGGTCGACCAGGCTCTCGACCGGATCGCCGCCGCCGGCATCACCGTGTCCGGCCGCCTCGATCTGACCGCGCAGGCGTGGCAGGCGCACGTGCACTACTGGGATCTGCTCGTGGACGCGGACTGGTTCGCCGGCCGCGACATGCCTGCAGCCCTGGACGCCCTGTACGTCGGCAAGCCGGTGACCGTCGCCCTGGGCTACGCCGAGCCGACGCAGGAAGAGGACGGCATCCAGCACAGGGTCCGGCGCATCCTCGGGCACTTCGACCCCACACAGGCCCGGCCCGGAACGATCCGCGGAGACCTCGGCGACGACAGCCTTGACGCCGCTCTTGCCGGAAAGCGGCTGGTGAACAACCTCGTGCACACCTCCGACGATCCGCCCTCCGCCCGCCGCGACTTCGGTACCTGGTTCGGCGCGAACCGCCGCACTCTGCTCGCCCCGCAGTCCGCCCCGCGTCAGCGCGCATCCACCCAGAGCTGACGCCCGTCCCCTCGACCTGGAGGCAACCATGAGCGCTCCCACGTTCCAGCGCCGCGCCCTGCCGATCCTCACCCCGGACAAGCTCGGGGAGCTGAAGCCCGCCCTGGCGGACGTCATCGAGTACCGCAAGTCCGGGCTGTCCCTGAACTGGATCGTCGGCTGCCCGCTGGAGTGCGGCTACTGCGTGCGGCACCTGTTCGACAACTTCGCGATGAAGGTCCCGCGGCGCCTCACGAGCGACGAGGACGCCGTGACCGCACTCGTCACCCACCCGTACTTCCGGGCGCACAAGACCCCCATCCAGCTCCTGAACCGAGCCACCGACCCCATGCTGCCCGTCGTCAAGCCGCATCTGTTCAAGGTGCTCCGGCACCTGGACGACCAAGGCCTGACCAACCACGTGCTGGTCATCACCCGGTGGCGCGTCACCCCGGAGGACTGCGCCGTCCTCAACAGCTTCAGGAACCTGCGCCTGACCGTGCTGGTCACCCACTCGGGCATCGACAACGAGAAGATCGAGCCCGTTGACTCCACCATCGCCGCGGAGAGTCTGCGCACCCTGTTCCAGCACGCCGAGCAGTACCGCACCGTCCTGTACTGGCGGCCCATCGTGCCCGGCCTCAACGACAGCGACGAGCACCTGGCGCGCGCCCGCGAGCTGTCCCCCCACGCACACGCCACGGTGTTCACCGGCCTGTTCTTCCGCACGGAGATCGCCGCCTACTACGAGTCGCACGGCCTTCCCATGCCGTACGACGACACGGCCCGGCGCAAGATCATGCCCGAAGTGGCGGAGAAGCGAATCCTGGACTTCTTCCACACGCCCGCGAACACCACCGCCCCGTGGGGTGCTCTGTTCCGCAAGACAAGCTGCGGCGTCGCCTACGCCCACGGAGAGGCCGACTACAACGGCCACTACGGCGTCAGGGAACTGTGCACCATCTGCCCCGAGGAGCAGCTGCTGCTGTGCCAGCGTGCCTGGGTGAAGCCCGATCTCGCAGAAGTCACCGAAGAAGCCCGAGCCCTCGGCGCGACGGGGCCCGTTGAGATCGATGATCGCGCCATCATCGTGGAGGGACTGGACGAGCCGCCGCGCTACTTCCTTCAGCACGGCTACGGCTTCCAGTGCCACGACCGAGCGAAGCCTCACCACCACCGCCAGCACGGCCGCGCCCCCATCGGCTGGAAGGCGGAGAACGGAACACGCACGCCATGAACTTCAGCACCTGGCCCCGACTGCTCGTCGTCGACGTCGAAGGCAACGGCTGCAACCCGCCGGACCTCGTCGAGGTCGCCGCCCTGCCCGTACACGAGGGCCAGCCGGACACGAGCACGGCCGGCGCATGGTTGATCCGCCCGCCCCGTCCCGTCACTCCCTTCGCCGCCCGCATCCACGGCCTGACGAACCAGGTTCTGGAGAGCTCGCCCGCGTGGGAGGAAGTCGCCGACCAGGTGCAAGGCGTCCTCGGCGAGGCGTGGATCTGCGGCCACAACGTGAGCGTCGACTACCGCGTGCTGAAGACTCACCTGCCGAATTGGGAGCCGACCGGAGTCATCGACACCCTGCGCCTCGCCAGGAACGCGTACGAGGGCCTGCCGTCCTACGGGCTCGATGCCCTGATCGAGCACATCAAGCCCGATCTCACGCAGGCCCCCGTCGTGGGACGGCACCGTGCCACCTACGACGCCTACGCCACGGCGCAGCTCCTCATCGCCATGGCCAGCCGCTACGAGACCTGGGACCAGCTCATTGCCGTGGCCGTTCCGCCCGGCATGCCTGGCGCCCCTGAACCAGAGAAGGAAGCAACCCTGTGGTGACAGCACCAGCACCTGTACGTATCGGCGTCCTCGGTACTCACTCCACCGGCAAGACGACGCTGCTGAAGAGGATCGAGATGGAACTGCGGAGCCACGGTGTCACCGTGGCCCGCACCGGCCGCCTCGCCAAGCGCGCCGCCGGTATCGGCCTGCCGAAGATGCAGCATCACACCCAGATGTCCACCGAGTGGATCATCTGCCAGAGCGCCGCGGACGAGTTCGCCGCCGTAGCGCAGGGCGCCCAAGTCGTGCTCGCAGACCGTGCTGTGCACGACGCCTTCGCGTACTACACCGCCGCGCTGGAGTTCCGCGGTGAGCACCCTGACCCCATGGAGAAGGAGCGGCTCCTGCTGCTGGCCGCCACGCAGGCACCGAAGTATGACCTGCTGCTTGCCACCGTCCTCGACCCCGGCATCCCCGTCGACCAGGGCCACGACTACGACGCGCGCTATCGCTCACTGGTCGATCAGCACGTCCACGGCCTCCTTCGTGACGAGCAGTTGGAGCATCTACGGGTCACCAGCGACGCCGACAGCAAGACGAGCGCCATCCAGCTTGCTGTCGAGGCCGGGATGAAGGCGGTCGCGGCATGAGCACCACTCCGCCCGCAGGCTCCATCACCATCGCCGGCAAGGCCGTCTCCCGGCTCGGATTCGGCACCATGCGCCTCACCGGCCCGGGAACGTGGGACGACCCGGCAGAGCGCGAGCTGGCGATCGCTGTGCTTCGCCGAGCCGTCCACACCCACGGCATCAGCCACATCGATACGGCAGACGCGTACGGGCCCCACACCGTGGAAGAGCTCATCCACGAGGCACTGCACCCCTACCCGGACAACGTGCTGATCGCCACGAAGGTCGGCATGGTGCGCCCCGCACCCAACATCTGGGCGCCGCTGGGCCGCCCCGAGTACCTGCGGGCCTGCGTGGAGGGAAGCCTGCGCCGGCTCCGAGTCGAGCGGCTAGAGCTCTGCTACCTCCACCGCATCGACCCCGAAGTGCCGCTCGCGGACCAGATCGGGACGCTCCAAGCCCTCCAGGAGGGGGAAGATCGGCCACATCGGACTGTCCAAGGCCACTTCCGAGAACATCCGCGAAGCCGGGAAGCAGATCCGCGTCGCGGCCGTGCAGAACCTCCTCAACATGAGCGACCGGGACGACCCAGCCCTTGAGCTGTGCCAGGACCTGGGCATCCCGTACGTGCCGTACCGGCCCCTCAACGCCGGTCGCCTGGCACGGGAACTGTCCGTCTCCGCCGCCCTCGACTGGCTGTTCCGGCTCGGCAACCACGTAGCGCCGATCCCTGGGACCAGCAATCCCCGGCATCTGGACGACATCGTCTTCGCAGCCGCCGAGGTCCACGCAACCGTCTGAGCGTCAGTCATCGGTGCTGAGGCCCCCCATCTGTCGGCGGGGGGCTTCAGCGTGTCGGGACACTGACAGCGATCAAGGTGTAACGCTCAGGGTAATCACTCCGTCCAATGGGGTGCTGCGCTACCGGTGGAACGGGGTGGACTGCATCGCCGTACCACAGCAGCAGGTCGCGACTGTTCTCCACAGTCTGCTGTCCCAGGCGCGGCCCGACGTCGTGTTCACTTCGCAGGAAGGGGTGGCCGACCTCGCCGCCTGGGCCCGACCCACCTCTCTCGTCGCGGGCATCCTGCACTCCGTGTCCAAGACGGGACTCGGTGTCCTCGTCGGCCGTCCGCACCACGGGCTGGCCGTCTCCGAGTTCGTCCTTCGGCAAGCACCTCGGACCGACAGAACCCGGCTCTCTGTCCCCTACCCGCCATTCGCACCGCCCCAGCCAGGACACCGCGTACCGCGAACCGAGTCAGTACTCATGGTCAACCCGGTCCCCGCGAATGGCGCTGGCCTTCTGCACCAGCTCAGGCGGCTCGGGCGTATCGAGAGGTCGCCGTGTAGTGGGCTCGCACCACCATGACCAACGAGTGGTCGAGGCGAAGGGTGTTGACGCTCGAAGGCGCCGGGCGTCGCCGCTCTGCACGGAGGCATCGTGGCCAGGTAGAGCACAGGCATCCGCCCGGCGCCCACGAGCGCCAGCCCCTCGCTTGCTCGGTGGTGGCCACCCACGATGGCGCGCCACGCCGCCACTCTGTTGTTGAGACGTCGAGGTCCGGGCCTCCTGAGGCGTACGTTCGGCGCCCACGTGACCACCACCGAGTACGAGCCCGCGCGTCGCTCTCACATAGAGGCCTCGTGAGCCAGGTTCCAGATAGACGCCGCAAGCCCGCCTCGAACAGTCCGGCGATCCTCGAGAAGCGCCACCGGACCTGTTACCAACGAATTAGGTAGAGCAGGGGCAGCACCTCGGCGATCTTCAGGGATTTGCGGCACCACGGCGGCAGGATCGCCGAAGAGAACCGCCTGCGCTCACCCGTGGTCTCGTCCACGCGCTTGTCGTTGACCCGCGGGGCCCTCACCTCCACCGCGCCGGCCGACGTGGTGACCTTCCTCGGCTGGTGGTGGCCGTTGCGAACCACCAGGCGTCGCCCCTGCTCATCGCGCCGGTCGGCCAACCCGGCGATATAGGCGTCGACTTCGGCTTCCAGCGCGGCTGCCAGCATGCGCCGCGCGCCCTCACGGACGATCTCGTCCAGCAGGGAGTTATCTCGCGTCGAACTGTCCTCGGTGACTACGGTAAGCACGGGCGTACCTTCCCGACCGACGCGCTAACGTCAGCATGCTCGAGACCCATCGATCCCTCGGGAAGGTACGCCCCTCCTTCAGGCCGATCCACAGGTCTCGATCATTGCTCTGTCCCGACTTCGGCAGAGGTGAGTTCACCGTTGAGCGCCTTGTGCCACAACGGCCCTACCTCGGCGATGAGTTCACCCATCACATCCGGCGACAGCCCCGTGACCCGGCACTCCGCCACGATCAACTCACGCCCCAACCCCCACCATGATCAGTGCAACGAGCCACCTGGGCGCCGAGCCACGGCCAACCACGCACGAGATCGTTAGCTCGACATGAAGCGGCGGACACCTGCCGACTGGTGGCCAGTGATTCTGTGCGGTTCACGCTCCCGCACCGGGCACCCGGTGCGACAATCGAGTCCAGGGCGAAGGGGGCGGCGATGACCGGGGTGGAGTTGGTGCTTGCAGCACTGGCGGCCGGAGCGGCCGGCGGCATCACGGAGGCGACGAGCAGCAGCATCCGTGAGGGGTACGCAACGTTGCGGGACCTGCTCCGGCGCAAGCTCTCCAGCCAGGGCGGCGAAGCTGCCGAGGTGCTGGAGGCGCAGGAGACCGAACCCGGGGTGTTCGAAGCGCGGATGCGTGAGTACGTCGTGGGATCCGGCGCGGATCAGGACGAGGCGATCCTGGAAGCGGCCAGGCGTGTGCTGGCCCTGCTGGACCCGTCCGGCAACGAGCAGGGGAAGTACACGGTCGACGTCGGCGATGCCAAGGGTGTGCAGATCGGCGACCACAACACCCAGACCAACACGTTCTCCTGACGGACGCGGGTCCGGATGAGCGTGCACCAGTCCGGTGCCGGGCGAACGGATGACGGCCCCGCCGCCCATGACCGCATCGATCTGCGCGGCGCCCTCGGCATTCAGATCGGCGACCACAACGTCCAGAACAATGTCACCGTCGTCCAGGCTCCCGCGGTCCGCTCCGCCTACCTCCACCAGGTCCGCCTGATCGCGCCGGAGTCCCTGGAAGGTCGGGAGACCGAGCTGGCGGAGCTGGCCCGGTTCTGTACGCAGGACGGGCCCGGCCGCTACACGTGGTGGCGGGCTGCCGCATGGGCTGGCAAGTCGGCACTCATGTCGTGGTTCGTACTGCACCCGCCGCAAGGTGTGCGGGTGGTCGCGTTCTTCGTGACCGCGCGGTACGCGGGCCAGAGCGACCGGATCGCGTTCGTCGACGTCGTGATGGAGCAGCTCGCCGAACTGCTGGGCCGGCCGATGCCCGCCTACCTCACGGAGGCGACACGCGAGGCGCACTACCGCTCTCTGCTCGACGACGCCGCCGCGCTGTGCGAGAGCAGAGGCGAGAAGCTGGTCCTCCTCGTGGACGGACTCGACGAGGACCAGGGGGTGGTCGTGGGGCCTGATGCCCACAGCATCGCCGCGCTCCTGCCCGATCGGCCGCCCGCGGCGCTGAGGGTCGTCGTCGCGGGCCGTCCCCACCCGCCGGTACCGGCCGACGTATCGGACGATCACCCGCTGCGGGGCGAGGGCGTCGTACGGGAACTGGCCGCTGCCGAGCGGGCCCGAGCAGTCAGGCGGGACGCGGAACGCGAGCTCAAGCGGCTGCTCTACGGGACGTCCACCGAGCAGGATCTGCTCGGCCTGCTCACTGCCTCCGGCGGCGGCCTCAGCGGAGCGGACCTCGCGGCGCTCGCCGATGCGCCGCTCTGGCAGGTGACCGACCAACTGAAGGCCGTGTCTGGGCGTACGTTCGTCCGCCGCACCGCGCCGCGGGCGGGTGACGGCGACCTTGAGGTGTACTTGCTGGGCCACGAGGAGCTACAGCGGATGGCGACCGCCTCGCTGGAGGGCGCCCGGCTGGACGGCTACCGGCAGCGGCTGCGCATCTGGGCCGACGGCTACCGGCGCCGGGGGTGGCCGGCGGACACGCCCGAATACCTCTTCCGGGGCTACTTCCGGATGGTGCGCGCCGTGCATGACGTGCCGGAGACGACGGCCTGCGCGCTGGACCGAGCCCGCCACGACCGGATGCTCGACCACACCGGCGGCGATACCGCCGCGCTTGAGGAGATCACAGCGGCGCAGGACGCGCTGGTGGCAGCCGGCCCGGTCGAACTGCGGACCATGGCCCTCCTCGCGGCCCACCGCGACCATATCGTCGAACGCAACTCGGCCGTGCCCGAGGAACTGCCCGCGGTGTGGGCGGCCCTCGGACACTTCACAAGGGCGGAAGAGCTTGCGTACGCGATGACCGTCGGGTGGGAACGCGACAGGGCCCTGCTCGCGCTGGTGAAGGTGGCCGCGACCGTCCCCGATCCGGTACGGGCGCAGCGGCTGGCCCGCACCGTCGGAGGCGACAGCCGGGCCGAAGCACTCGGCTGCTCCGCCGAGGTGGCCGCCCGCACCGGTGACCGGACGGCGGCAGAAGCCCTGCTCTCCGAGATCGGGGAACTGGCCGCCGCGACGGAGGATCCGGGGCCGCGGGTCCGTACGCTGATCGAGCTGATGAACGCGGCAGCGGCCTGCGACGACCAGACACGAGCCGCGGCGGCCGCGGACGACATGGTCGCATGCGCCGACGGGATCGCCGATCCGCACGAGCGGGTCCGGGAGCTGACGGCCGTGTGCCACGCCCTGGCCCGGCGGGGAGACACCACCAGGGCGACGGCACTCGCCGAGCACGCGCTGTCCGTGGCGCGTGCCGTTCCCGGAGCCGAGGACCGCGACCGCGCCGTCGGATGGGTGGCGGAGAGCCTCGCACGCGTGGGTGAGCATGCGTGGGCGAGGAGCCTGCTCACCGATCTCGCTGCCCCCGACAAACGGGAATGGGTCACGGGGGATCTGGTCCGTCTGATCGCCGAAGCCGGCGACATCGAGCAGGCGGAGGAGCTGGCAGGTTCGCTCCCGCACTCCTCGGGGCGTCGAGGATCGGCATTCGGGGATGTGGCCGAAGCGCTCGCCGCAGCCGGCGACTTCGTACGGGCTGAGGCGCTGGCCGAGTCCTCCCGCAACATCTGGACTCAGTCCCAGGCGTACGCGGCCCTGACGGAGGCCATGACGGGGCGTGGCGACCTGGAGCGGGCCGCGGAGTTCGCGTCGCGTATCTCGGACAACGGCTTCTGGCTGATGTGCGCCTTGAAGACCCTCGTGGGCGCGGCGATCACCCAGGGCGAGCACGAATGGGCTGAACACCTCGTGCGCGCCGCTGTCGAGACCGCGGAGTTCATCGACGAGGACTCCACCCTTCCGGAGGAGCTGAGCGAGATCACGGCTGTCGCGGAGGTCGTGGCCGTCGCAGGGGACTACGTACTGGGCACCAAGCTCGCCGACGACATCGAGAAGGCCGCGCGCGCCCACGTCGACCGCTACCGACGAAGTCATGCGGTGGAGACCCTCACGAATGCGCTCGCCCACTGCACGGACGCGGCTGCCGCCGGGGTCGTCGCGGAGCGTGCGAAGACGTTGGCAGAGAAGATGGACCACTCGGACGACCGCGAACGTGTCCTGGTGTTGCTGGTCAGGTCGGTGGCCGCCATGGAGGGTCACCGCCGGGCGACACCGCTCGTTGACGCCGTTGGCACGCCGCGCGGGCTGGAGGACGCCACCTGCGCCCTGGCGGAGGGGCTCGCCCGGCACGGTGATCTCACTCGGGCCGAAGCAGCTGCCCGCTCGATCGACGAGACCTTTGTGCGACAACGCGCCCTGGTGGCTGTGGCACGGGCGGCGGCCGACGGCAGCGATCCCGCCACGGCCGAGGCTCTGCTGGCGGATCTGACCGATCCCGGCGATCAGGTGCAGGTCATGAGCGCCCTATTCGAGGCCGCGGTGGGCGCCGGTGATGAGGCCCGCGCCGCCGCATGGGCCGACCAGGCACAGGACGTGGCGACCACCCTCACCGAGCCGGGCGACATGGCATGGGCACTCGCTCGACTGGCCGACGCCCTCACCCGTCACGGGCTTCACGCCCGCGCCGGGTCCCTCGCCCAGTCCATCGGTCTCCTGGGGCTCCGTGTCGGTGTGCTGAGTCGGGCAGCACAGGGCGCGGCGGCATCGGGAGACCTCCGCCGGGCCGCAGACCTGACCGAGAGCGCCGCGGAGGCGCTGCAAGAGATGGAGGACGGTCTCTGGCAGGAGGAGGCGCTGGCCGCGCTGACAGCCGCCACGGCCGCGAGCGGCGACTATGACGGGGCGACCGCCCTCGTACGTGCTGCGGAGCAGTTGCCGAACGGGACGCGGTGGGCGCTGCCAGCCCTGGTGATCGCCTTGGCCCGGGCCGGGCGGCTGCATGCGGCGGAATCCTGTGCCCGCGCCGACGCCCGCCCGGACAACCAGGCGCGTGCGCTCGCCGCATTGGCGCGGGAGGTTGGCCCGGTCGATGGCCGCGGGTTCGTCGCCGAGGCGCTCCGGCTAGCCGAGTGGACGTTGTCGGCCGACGCACTGGCCGAGTGCGCCCCCGAGGCGCTGGCGGACATCGCCAGCTTCCTGGTTGAACTGTCGGAGGAGCGGCCCTCCTTCCTGTGAGCGCCGCTACGGCCGCTGCCCGCCCCGCAGCTCAGCGTGGTCGACCATCGTGGCCTGCGTCGCCCCGTCGTGGCACAGTCGCGGCGCGCTGTGAGCGTCCGCTGCCGGCGGCCGGGCCGCCGGCAGCGGGGTCGAACTCGTAGGCGCGTTCGCCGGGCCGGATGGACAGGGACCACCAGGGCGCGGCCGGGTCGGCTGTTCGTCCAATGCCGCATTCGTGCCGGCATGGTGGCGAGCCATGGAGCAGCTACACGGCGGCGACCACTGTGTATCCCGCCGCGAGTGTCCCCGGAGGGTACCCCCGACGGTTCGGCGTCGGGGGTACCCGGGGCGCAGACCGGCTTTACGTGCTTGGTCCAGGCCCTTGGGTACGCCTGTTACAGAGTGGCGTCATTCCAGGGATCCCGGCCTGACTGGCGGATGCGTCTCTCCTCCGCGTGCGTCAGGAAACGGAGAGTCGCATCGACCTCAGGCCCACTGAACGAGAGTGGGTATTCGTCGAACTCGGCTTGGAACAGCCTACGGAGGAATCCGGTCATACCGCATTGGTAGACGAACCAGGCGTCCCTGCTCCGGGAGTAGATCACCACCGGCCACGCATCCGGGTCGTCGCCCTCTGTCAGCCAGCACAGCAGGTCGGCCGCGGAATCCACCCCCCATGCGACCACGTGCTCCGCCCCAAGGGTGACACCCTCCGGCTTGTCCGCGAAGTCCTCTGCCCAGTCGTGGCGGGCGGTCTTCGTCTCTTCGTCCATGCTCCCATCGGGCTGACCATCGGGGGAGACCTCAGGCACCATCACACCGAGAAAGTCGCCGACCTTGGCGGCCCCGATCGAGCCCGCTCCATAGACGGAGACGAACTCCTTGTAGTCGGCTGGAAACCCGATTCCCCACGCCTGTTGGGCCCGAGACCAGTCGATGATCCCGCCGGCTCCCTCATGCGGCGGCATGAGGCGTACCAGCACTTCCACGTCCGGATGCATATCCTTCTTTCTGCCGTCGTCATGGTGTAGCCCCTGTGGGGACTTCCTGGAGGTTGGCATCCCACTGAATTCCCAGGTTGAACTTTCCCCCATACGCAATATCGAGGTCGTTGAGGACCCACTCGTTGTTGGAGAGGAGCATCTCCATGGGGGTCCCGTCTTTGTGCCATCCCTCGGCGTACACCTCATACCTCGCGGGAACGGTGCGTCCCCCCTCGTGCCATCGCCGCCGAGAGCGGAGGCGAACAGGTGGCAGGAGTTGATCTTGTCCTTGGGGACGTACCCGTTGGCCAGCGCAAAATCTCTGGCCCACTGGTAGCCCTTCGTGATGCTCGTGTCAGCGGGTTCACCCGGGGCGTTCTGCGAGAGGTACGCCTTGTCCACGCACATGCTGATACCGGTCGGGCGGCCCTCCGCATCCAGCGTGCCGTAGTTCTCGGTCTGTCCGCCGTTCTTCGCCTGGCAGGGAGTGTTCTGCCGGGTGGTCGTACCGCCACCGCCTCCACCGGATGCCTCCTCAAGGAGCTCCAATGCACCCTGAGCTATTCCGAGGATGCCGCCGCGCAGGCTACCGCCCGTTCGAGGCGCGACGTACAGGCTGCTGCTGCCACACACGTCTCGGACGCCCTCGGCGCAGGGGAGGTGTCCGTCGAGTTCGATGAAGCTGGTGGGGTTTCCGCCGGTGAAGGCATAGCGGTTGCCGGTCATGGGGTCGGTGCCGAACCCATGTCGGCGAGGGCGCCGTTGTACATGTCCCGGGTGGTGAAGCGGTTGAGGCCGGGGTTGTAGTCGCGAAAGCCCATGTCGTAGGTGCCGGCCTGGGCGTCCCACCGCTTGGCGTTGAAGCGATAGGAGTTGTAGACCTCCTTCGTGGGGTCGGCGGCGTCAGGCTTGTCGATACCGGTGAACTCGAACGTGTCGTCACTGCCGTAGGCGGTGTAGCCGTAGGTGGCCTTCGTGTCGCCATCCTTGGTGGTCAGGGTTTCGACGTCGGTGTGGCTGTTGTAGCCGTAGTAGGCGTCCTCGCTTGTGCCGTCGGTGTTGTGCTTGACCTGGGAGAGCCGCTCTCCCCATGGGCTGTACTGATAGGACTTGGTCAGCTGGTCGGCCACCTCTTCATTGAGAACCTCACCGAACAGGCCGAGGTAGGTGAAGTCGGTGGTCTTGCCTTCGGCGGTCTTGGAGGCGGTGCGGTCGAGCGGGTCGAAGGTGTACTTCGTGGTCTTCATGGCCCCGCCGTCGAGCTTTCCGCTCTCGACGACGTGGTCGAAGCCGTCGTACACGCTCCGCTCGACGATCTGCCCGCCGCTGGTCACGGACTCCAGTCGGCCGAAGGGGTCGTAGGTGTAGCTGGCCGAGACGCCCGAAGTGGTGGCGCTCAGCAGCTTGTTGCGGTCGTAGGTGTACGTGGTGGACGTGCCCTTCACCGTCTGGCTGATGACGTTGGCGTTGTCCTCATGGGTGTACGTCTCGGTGCCGGCGCCGTTGCCGGTCTTGACCGACTTGGCGAGCCGGTCGACCGGGTCGTAGGTGTAGTCGGTGGTGGAGCCGAGATACGCCGCGTCCGACGCTACGTAGCGTGGGCCCCACCGGTCGATCCAGTGGGGCCCACTATTGCTCGGTCCTGACTCTGTCGTCGAAACGACTTAGGAGGGAATGACGATGGAGCGGAGGTACACCGTGTAGGCGCTGCCCTCGGTCACATCTACCGACACCGTATACGTGGGAGCCGGTCCCGGTTCACTGGTTCCGTCCGAGGAGCCCTCAAGGTAGGTCCGCCCCGGTCTGCTCGACCAGCCGACCTCGTCGGCGTCCTCGACGTAGAAGCCCTTGCGCATGTCACTGCGCGGAACACCGATGCTGTCCAGGAATTTCTCCATGTCCGTCTTCGGCAACCGGAAAGTGAGGCAGAGGCTGTACGAGGACCATCCGTCGCTGACGAGGGAGGACACGTCCTGCGCACCTGCCGGAACGTTCAGCCGGTGCATGCCCAGGACCTTGGCCGACGGGGCGCCCGACGTCAGACGCCCCTGCTCGTCGGAGACCGTCTGCTTCGGGTCCGTACCGGAGTTCGTGACGGCCCGGCTTTCGCCGGTCCCCTGTCCGCACCCAGTCACCCCCGCGAGGAGGACCGCCAGGAGCAGCGCGCCGACAGCGGACTTCGTTCTCCCCACGGCTACCACCCTCCGATGGTGAAGGCCGTGGTGCCCTTCACGTCGTACTCCTGATATTGGGGCTGGTGCCCGTGTGCGGGACCTTGACCTCGGTCTGCTTGCCCCGCTCGTCATAGCTGATCAGGGTCTCATGGCTCTCGGCGTCCTTGGCGGCGACGACGAGCGAGTCCTTGTCGTAGGTGCGCGAGGTGGTCTTGCCGGCCGCGTCGGTGACTGTGGTGACCCGGTGATTCAGGTCGTAGGCGGTCTTGGTGGTGCAGTCGGTAGCCTCCGGAGTCACGTTCTTCTTCGGATCGACGACCGTGATCAGGTTACCGACGTTGTCGTACTCATAGGAGATCCTGTCACCAGCCGCGTTGACCACGGAGGTGAGCTGGTAGATCGCGTCGTACGTGTTGGTGGTCTTGAAGTCATCCGGGTCGGCTGCGGTCAGCGCACCCTTCGCCGAAGCAAGAGCAACCGCAGCAGGCGGTATACGGAGGAGTTCAAGCGCGACGCGGTCGCGCTGGTCCGGTCCTCCGGGAAGACCGTCACCGAGGTGGCCCGGTAGATCGGGGTCAGCGCCAAGGGACTGCGGAACTGTGTACCACCGTGCAAGCTGAACGTCCGGCAAAGCCGCAGCCAAGGGCGGTGCAGCCATTCTGGAGCGGTACGGGCCGTCGGAAATGGACCTCAACGAGAGGCACCTCGTCGGCGGCCTACTTCACTCGAAGCGGCGGGGACTGGAAACGGAGCGGTAGCCACCACGCCAGTCCCCGACCCTACTCAGTTCCCACAGGGAAACGGACCCCTGTAGTAGGGCCTTCTCTCCTGGACCTCACGCAAAAGCAGTTCACCAGAGTACTCACGGAAGTTCGCCCAGTTCTCGGGGTATCCTAGAAGATGATCCGTGATCCTTAGGCTCGCCAGTTCACGGATCGGGGGCCGTTGACTACCGAGCAGGCACTCGATAAACGTGGCACAGCGTGCTCCGATTTCCGCGTCCATGGGCACCGCGTCCAGGGCAGGTGCCAGAACCCGTCGCACAAAGATCTCGCTTGCCAGCGTGTATGCACCTACCTCCACCAGGCCATCCTCATCCAATTCGGCATACTCCGCCTCTTCCCGCTCCAGCGCGAGGATCTCGTCCCTCTGTTCCGGGAACCACTCCCACAAGAGTTCTCGAATAAAGGCAGAATCCGAGCATCGGAATTCCCCGTGTGCTGCCATGAGCGCCAAACCGCCATTCACTGAACTTACCGAGAAGCGCCTCTCTGGGGATCGGATCCCCAGAGAGGCGCATCAATCCATCAAGCCATTAGCCGCTACGCAACTTCTGGCACGGGGCAGTCGCCCATGACATCACACGGCTGATCACCGCGCAGGAGGGACTCGACTCCATGCCAAATGAAGAGGAGGTCGCCTGCCACACCCAGGCCATTCATTATCCTGGGAAGCTTCGGTTCGCCCTTGAGTCGCGGAACTCCGTGCGGGTTCGATTCGAAGGTCCCGCCCGTGATGGACGCCATGGAGGGTGCCCGCCACGTGATGTTGGCGGCCTTTTTCACCGCGCTGGCTGCCACATCGTTCTCCTTGAGGATTTTGGTGATCGCTCCGTTCTCGTCGACCGTGTTGAGGGCCTTCCACAGTTCGTCAGCCTCACCGAGAGCGATACTCCGGTCCGCTACGGACAGCTGCGTGGGCTTGTCCGGCTTCCGGTCAGCCTCCAGGAGTTTTACCAGGCGGTTAAGCTGGTCAGCTGCGTCGGCGACGTGCCATAGTTTTTTGGTCGGCTTGCCCGTCCTCAACTCATTGAGGAGGGCTGTTCCCACCTTCCCGTTTCCGACTTCTGGAGTCGATCCCGGCTTGATGTAGATGTCGTTTAGGATGCCCCTCAGCGTACCGTTGTCGACCTTCGGAGCCACCGCCCCGATCTGCTGGTTGTGCCACTCCGTGTTGGCCGTGGTGCCACAGCCTCCGGGGCAACCGCCCGTGCTGGGATTGTAGCCGTGGCACTGGGCTTCGCTGCCGCAGTAGTCGGGGATGTGCCCGTCGATCTCGACCAGCGAGACTGGGTTACCTCCGGTGAAGGCATATCGGTTGCCCGTCAGCGGATCGCTGCCGAGTCCCATGTCGGCGAGGGCGCCGTTGTACATGTCCCGGGTGGTGAAACGGTTCAGGCCCGGGTTGTAGTCGCGGAAGCCCATGTCGTAGGTGCCGGACTGGGCATCCCAGCGCTTGGCGTTGAAGCGGTAGGGGTTGTATGCCTCCTTGGTCGGGTCAGCGGCGTCAGGCTTGTCGATGCCGGTGAACTCGGACGTGTCGTCCTTGCCGTAGGCGGTGTAGCCGTAGGTGGCCTTGGTGTCGCCGGTGCTGTCGGTCAGGGTTTCGACGTCGGTGTGGCTGTTGTAGCCGTAGTAGCCGTCCTCCGTCGTGCCGCCGGTGTTGTACTTGACCTGGGAGAGGCGCTCGCCCCACGGGCTGTACTGGTAGGACTTGGTCAGCTGACCGGCAACTTCCTCGTTCAGAACCTCGCCGGACAGGCCGAGGTAGGTGAAGTCGGTGGTCTTGCCGTCCGCGGTCCTGGATGCGGTGCGATCGAGCGGATCGAAGGTGTACGTGGTGGACTTCATCGCGCCGGTGTCGTCCATCTTCTGGGACTCCACGACGTGGTCGAAGCCGTCGTACACGCTTCGTGAGATGACCTGTCCGCCGCTGGTGACCGACTCCTGGCGGCCGAACGGATCGTAGTTGTAAGAGGCCGACACACCCGACGTACTGGCGCTCAGCAGCCGGTTGCGGTCGTAGTTGTACGTCGTGGACGTGCCCTTGACCGTCTGGCTGATGACATTGGCATTGTCGTCGTGGATGTAGGTCTCGGTGCCCGCGCCGTTGCCGGTCTTGACCGATCTGGCGAGCCGGTTTGCCGGGTCGTAGGTGTAGTCGGTGGTGGACTCCAGATATGCCGTGTGGTTGTCGGCGTTCATTTTCTTCGCCTCGTCCTGCGCCTTGTTGCCGTTGGGGTCGTAGGCGTAGGTGTGTGAGGAGACGAGGGTGCCGTTGGGCTTCTTCTCGGCGGTG
This sequence comes from Streptomyces sp. NPDC002133, assembly GCF_040296405.1. Classification (NCBI taxonomy): domain Bacteria; kingdom Bacillati; phylum Actinomycetota; class Actinomycetes; order Kitasatosporales; family Streptomycetaceae; genus Streptomyces; species Streptomyces sp. NPDC002133. The sequence goes on from NZ_JBEOXF010000053.1 coordinate 27,819, forward strand.
CTCTTCAGAGCGCCGTCGAGGTAGTAGGTGTAGTCGACGGTGTTGCTGTTGGCCTTGGTCTCCTTCAGCTTCTGGCCGCGGTCGGTGTACGTGTACGAGGTGACCTTCGGTGAGGCGTCCGTGGGTGTCTTGCCGACTGACACGGTCTTGACCAGTTCCCGCAGGTCGTAGGTGTACTTGGAGAACTGGTCGGGGTGGGTGACTGTCTCCGGCTGGCTGTTGGCGTCGTACGTGTACGACGTGGACTTCTTCTCTTGGCCGGCCAGCGCCTCGGTGACCTTCTGGGCCTGGTTCAGGCCGGTATAGGCGATGGTGTAAGCGTCGACCTTCGCGCCGGATGAGGTGTCGTCGATCGAGGTGAGGTTGCTGTTGACGTCGTAGGCGTAGGCGAAGGTGTGCTTCTCGCTGTCCGTGTCGGCCGAGTTGTCGCGCACCAGCTTGACGCCGTCGGCCAGAACGGGGCCTGATTCGTGCTGCTCCAGCGTCAGCTTGGCGTCATTGCCTTGCTTGAAGCTGTATGAGCCGAGTTCGACCCAGGTGCCGCCGTTGAGATTCTGGTTGACCGTCTTCTCTGATGTGCCTGTGGCGTGGGTGACCGTGTACTTGGCTGCGAGGGCGGCGGCGTCCACCCTCGGGTACTTCACGTAGGCGGTGTAGGTGCCGTCCTTGGGGATGTTCAGCGTCCAGGTGAACGTGTCCGTCCCCGCTCCGGCGGGATGGACCTGGAAGTCATACCCTTGCTCCCCGTTGGCGAGGCTGGCCTTGTTCCAGGTCCCGGTGGAGCTGGTGTTCTGGGTGTCGGAGTTGTCGACGAGCGGGACCGCGCTGCCGACCGGCACGCCGTCGTCGAACTTCGACTTCAGCTTGCCGTCCGGGTAGTACGTCCAGCCCATTGTGCGGTCGGACGAACCGCCCGCTGCAGTCTGGGTCCGGGCGGTCTGCTGACCGAGCTCGTTGTGGTCGTAGGTGGTGACGATGTCCCACGGGTCGGTCGACGACTTGGCCCAGCCGTTGTCGTAGTAGCTGTAGGTGGTGTCGTTGCGGACCGTCTGGCCTTCGGACGGCGGCAGGGAGGTCTTGGAGACCCGCCCGACCGAGTCGTAGAACGTCTGGGTGTAGACGTTCGGACTGTTGTAGCGGGCATCTGCTGGGTCGTAGGGCTGGAACTGCTTCACCGGCCGGTTGAGCTTGTCGTACTCGGTGCGCGCCGAGAAGTCATCGGCGTTGGCCGTGTCCACGCCACGCGGGGTGATCACCTTGGTGGTGTTGCCGGCTTGGTCGTACTCGTACTTCGTTGTCCGGTAGGTGATGTTGGGGCTGGTGCCCGTGTGCGGGACCTTGACCTCGGTCTGCTTGCCCCGCTCGTCATAGCTGATCAGGATCTCGTTGTTCTCGGCGTCCTTGGCGGCGACGACGAGGGAGTCCTTGTCGTAGGTGCGCGAGGTGTTCTTGCCGGCCGCGTCGGTGGCCGTGGTGACCCGGTGGTTCAGGTCGTAGGCGGTCTTGGTGGTGTAGTCGAGCGGGTCGGCGGTCGCGTTCTTCTTCGGGTCGATGACCGTGGTGACGTTGCCGACGTTGTCGTACTCGTACGAGAGCTTGTCACCGCTGGCGTTGACCACCGTGGTGAGCTGGTAGATCGCGTCGTAGTGGTTGGTGGTGACGTAGTCGTCCGGGTCCGCCGAAGTCAGGGTGCCCTTGGGCTCCGTCGTCGTCTTCAAGTTGCCGACCTTGTCGTACGTGTAGGTCGACTTCCGCTCGTCCGAGGTGGCCGTGTCCTTTGGCGCGGTGGCCGAAATGACCTGGTCCGCATCGTCGTACACTGCCGTGGAGACGGCACCGTTGGGCGCGGTCGACGTGGTGACGTTGTCGTTCGCGTCGTAGACCGGGGCCGGGGTGGTGATGTCGACACCGGCGGACTTGGGCTGCTTCTGCTCCAGCGGGCGGCCGAACGTGTCGTACGTCTGCGTGGTCGTCTTGCCCAGCGCGTCCGTGACCTCGCGGACCTGGCCTCGCTCGTCGTAGACGAACGAGGTGGACTTGTTCAGCGCGTCCGTGATCGTCTTCGGATAGCCGGTGGGGGCGAAGTCGCTGTTGGTGGTCGGGTTGCCGTTGGCGTCGGTCACCTTGGTCATCTGACCGTAGGCGTCGTAGTCGTACGACGTCGTGTAGTCCCCGGCCGTCGTGGTGGCGACGCCCTTGGGGTCGGTGACCGTCTTCAGGTTGCCGAAGGTGTCGTACCCGAACTGCCAGGTACGGCCTTCTGGCGACTTCTTCTGGAACAGATCGGCGATGTAGCCGTTCAGGCCGGTCGTGTAGGTGAAGGTCGCCGCAGCCGTACCGTTCTTGTTGGCCTCGGCGTTCTTCTGCGTGAGGGGGTAGCCGGTCTTGGGGTCGTACGTGTACGTCGTGACCGCGCCGTTGGCCTCCTCGAGGCTTGTGACGTTGTTGTCCGCGTCCCAGTTCAGCTTGGTGTTCTGGGACTTGGCGTTGGTGGTCGAGGTGGGACGGCCGTAGCCGTCCGTCACATACGTCGACACGTGGTCCTGGGCGTCGGTCACCTTCGTCTCGATTGTCGAGCCGCTGGTGCCGTCCGGGTCCGTGTAGGCGAACTCCGTGTGGCCGCCGAGCCGGTCGGTGATGGTCTTGGCCGACCAGTGGAACTTCGGGTCGTCTCCGGTCTGCGGGTAGTAGTAGGCCAGTGAGGTCTCGTGGTGGCGCGGGTCGGAGACCTTCTCCAGCTTGACGTTCTTGTTCCCCTGCGTGTCGTCGTAGGTGAACGTGAAGACCTTCGGCTGGCTGGATCCGTCACCGTCGGTCAGCTCGCCCAGCAGGCCCTTGTCGCTGTAGACGAACGACACCTTCCGGAGGCCCGAGATGTCGGTCATCGACTTGACGTGGTCGATGATCTTCGGGTTGGTGAGGTTGGTGCCGGTCTGCTTCACACCGGCGTCGTCGATGTACGGGTACGACTGGCCCTTCGTGTAGTACTCGATCGTGAGGGACTGGCGTCCGGCTGGGTCGGTGATGTACTTGAGCAGCTTGGTGCGCTTGTTGCCGGAGGTAAGCTTCTCGTAGGTGTAGGTCTGCGTGTTGCCGTTCTTGTCGACGATCGACGTGATGTAGCCGTTGCAGTCGTACCAGAACACGGTGCGGTCCGGGCGGGTCATCTTCCAGGCCCGCGGATCTTCGTCCTTGTCCGGGGTGCACTGCACACTGGCGATCTGCTCCAGCAGGTAGTGGACTCCGGCCGGGGCCTTCCAGGTTTGGTCTGGCTGCTTGCGGAAGGTGTGCGAGGTGCCGTCACCGTCCGGCATGGTCACTTCGGTCGGGTTCGGGTTCGGGTGGAAGTCGAGCGCCATGCCCAGCCGTAGCGGGGCGGCCGCCTGGCCCGACCAGCCATGGCCCAGCCCGGTGTCGGAGGTGTCGAGGGAGTTGTAGTTGAGCCGGGCGAAAGTTGAGAGGCCACGTCCCGGGTTGCTGAAGACGTTGTACGACCAGACGTTGTTCCCCGCGTGCAGGTTGTTCATCACCGTCGAACCTGCACCGGTGTTCTTGCCTGCGTAGGAGTAGAACTTCTCCAGGCCCAGCTGGTCAGAGGTCGGGTCCTCCACCGCCACCCTCTGCTGAAGGCCGTCGATGCCGGCTGATTGCGAGAGCCACTGGCCTGTCGTCTTGTTGTAGACGTCCCAGGTCAGGATGTACTCGGTCCGCTTACTGCCTGAGTCCGAATTGATCGGCGCCTTCACCTGCGCATCGACTGCGGCCGTCTCACCGACCGACAGGGACGTCTCCTCCGCACCGCCGGGGATCGCCGACTGCAGCTGGTTTCCGCCGTTGGTGACATCCGTGCCGTCCGGCAGCGACCACCGGTAGGACAGCACGTAGTCCGCTACGTTCCAGCGCGCGCCACTGGTGTTGGAGACGTTCACCCGCGTGGTGATGGTGTCACCGGGGACCATCCGGGCCGGTGTCTGAGGCGCGGAGTACGTCGCATTCGTATCAAGGTAGGTCAGCACCAGTTGCGGCCGAAGCTGCGTCTCGGCTGCCTCCGAGGACAGGAACATGGTCTGCTCCTGCGGCCCGGCGGTGGTCTCGTTGTCCAACTTGAGCAGTACGCCCTTGTTGGACGCCGAGTCGTTCAGCCAGCTCTGCGCGAGTGACGTGACGTACCACTCGCGCCAGCCGGACTCATTGGTGGTGAGAAATGCCTGCTCACCCTGCGAGGAGCCGAAGTCGCCGCCTGCGGCTGCCCAGTTGGTTGTGGCATTCGCCTTGGTCCAGGTGGCGGTCGCTTGGTCGAAGTCCTTGTTCAGACCGTGGATGTCAAAGGCCGCACCGGTCGTGCTGCTGGTGGTGGAGGCGCTCCAGAGCTTGACCTGCGCGTTGAGCAGCCTGGCGCTCGACGGCAGGGCCGGGACCGAGAACTTCACGAGGGCACGGGTGACGCCGAGGGTCGTCGAGTTGTTGCCGACGGCAAGCCACTTCTGTGCGGCGCCATTGCTGCTGACCGTGTCGTGGGCCGTGGTCGACTCGGTCGTGGACAGGGTGGTGTCCGTGACACCGGTCTGAATGATCTTGGTGGTCCGGTTGGGGTAGGGCGCGGTGATCCGCTGGGTCGGAGCGGTGATCAGCTGCCCGTCCTGGTTCTTCACCGCAACCATGTAGTAGTAGGTCTTGATCCCGTCCTCCGCGTTCGGGATGCTCGGCTCGGCGGAGGTATCGGTGTATGTCGTCGACGTCTTGGCGACCGGCGCGACGAGCGTCGCCGTCGAAGGGGTGAAGTCCGCCGTCGTTCCGCGGTGCACCTGGTATTCGACGATGTCGTCGCCGGTGCCGGTCGACGGATCGGCATAGGCGGACCAGGACAGCTCCGCACCGGTGTCGTGAATCGTGGTGGGCGCGGCGAGCGTGACGCCGGGGCGGCCGTAGGTGACGGTGAGCTTGGGGAAGACCGTGGGCTCGTCGGTCTGCCCGTTGGAGAGTCCATTGTTGAGCTCGGACGAGACATAGCTCGGCCCGCCCTTGCCCAGCACGGACTCGTCCGCCGCCTTCAGCACAAAGCCGTTGTTGGTGTAGGTGCCGTTGAGCCAGGACTGGACCGTGTCGGTGACCGAGAACGTGTGCCGGACACTGTTCGCGGCGTTCGCGCTCTTGGTTACGGTCGCGGCTTTGGTGAAGCGGACCGCGTCCGCCATGGTCCGCTTGGTGGAGTCCCCGGTGTCCCCGAGGACGACCTTGCCGGCCGTACCGGCGGCGAAGGAGTGCGAACCGAGCTTCGTCCACACGCCGCTGGCGCCGGTTGTCTGGTTGACGGTGTACGGCGCGGTTCCGCCGTTGTGTGTCACCGTGTACGGGGCCACGGTGGTCGCGTCGGCGACGCCGGCATGGTGCACATCCACCGTGTAGGTACCCGACTCAGGCAGCTTGGGCTGCCAGGTGTAGGACTCTCCCGTGGCGGTGTTCTTGTTGTACACGTAGTCGTTGCCGACGTTGATGCTCGTGGTGGGCACCCGAGGCCACTCGCCAACCGCCGCCGTAGTGCCGACGTCGCCGTCGTCCACCGTGACCGAGGTGCCGGAGAGCTCACCGGTGATGCCGTTGGCACTGCTCCATGTCGCGGAGGTCTCGCTCCAGGCGGCCGTGGCCCGGTGGGCCTCGATGGTCACGCTGTTCGCGTTGGTCGTGTGCGTCTTGTCGTAGTACAGACTGAGCTGCGCCGAGTCGATCTTGGTGCCAGCGGGGATCGAGGTCACCGGGAACTGGACCAGGGACCGGATGGTGCCGAACGCGTTGGTGCCGACGTTGAGCGGATAGCGGGTGCCCGCGCCGTCGTTGTCGTTGTAGTTGAACGTCGGAGCCTGCGAGGCGATCATGGTGTCCTGCGCACCGTCCGCTGGGCCCATGACGCGGACGGTCGGGTCGATCGCGACCGGGTACTGCCGCTCCGGAGCGGCCAGCCACTTGGCGTCGGGTACCACGGTCAGCCGCCAGCCCTTGCCCGCCTTGACCAGCTGCTGGCTGACCGCGCTGCTGTGTGCCTTCTTGGCGTCCGTCATGAAGGGCGCCGGGATGGCGAGTACGGGGCGCCTGGAGAACTCCCCGTACAGGTCGATCGCGCCGCTCTTGCGCAGCTTGGGCGTGAGCCCTTCGGTGGTGATCGTGAAGGTGAACTTCTGTGCGGCGGCAGGCCGCTCGGTGAGGACGATGTCCTCCTTCACCTCGCCCGGCCGTACGTTGTAGACGAGGTCGGCCTCACCCATGGCATCCGGGTAGCTGACCGTCTCCCCCTTGGCCTCGGGCTTCAGTTTCCCGGCGCCCTCGGGTCCGCCCACCAGGCCGAAGGTGACGGACTGCCCGGTCTCCGCCTCGAGCCGCATCAGGCGATTCGGGTCCGACCCAAAGTAACTGCGCCCCACATTCGTGGTGTTGGCGTAGTCGAACCCCTTATGGTCCGTCCGCCCGACCGTAGTGTCGATCAGCTTCCAGCCCTTGCCGGCCCGGTACGACGTCACGCGTGCCGAGATCTCGGCCTCGATGCGTCCGTCCGAGAGCTGCCAGTAGCGCGCGCTGGCGGTGCGCTTGCCCGCGAGCTCCTTGACCCGATGAGCCTTGGGCGCCTTCTGCCCCTTGGGGAGGCGCTGCTTCTGCGGGATGTCCGTCTCCGCGGAGTGGCGCTTCTCGTCGTCGCCCTCGTCGTCCGAAAACCAGCCCTTGACTGTGTCGACCAGGCCAGGCCCTCCGTCATCGCCCTCAGCCGCTCCCGCATTCGCGGCGAACGCCGGAGCCGACAGCAAAGGGCCACACAAGGCCCCCACTATGAGGAGCACGCCGGCGCGTCTCCATTTGTTGGCCATACCGAATCTCCGCTCGTCCATGCCTTGATAGGCGCGCGAATTCACGCGCGCCGAATACGCCCCCGACCGGCAGAGCGGTACGCCGGCGAGCCGCACCGGAAACCGCTCAGCACCACAAACGAAAAATGACCAGCCCGCGGTGTACATGCCAGCCCGGTAAGCGGGCGCATCATTAACCCTTGATCGACCGACAGTCAACCGACGGGAGAAGTAGGGGCATTCGACCTAATGAGCGGCACAGTTGATCAATCGACACAGACAACTACCGTCCGATTTAGCCCTCTTATTCCATGGCTGGCGAGAACACGCTCGACTCCTGTATAAACCAGCCGTTTTGCATAGAGCCGAGAGAGACGGAGGGCGCAACCGTGACCATCAGCCCCCAACCACCCGTCGAAGAGTCCGTGGAGACTCCGAGCCAGGACGAGCAAGATCCCGCTACCCCTGCCCGTACCTCCGCCAACCCGGCACGCTGGATCACAAGAGGTCTACTCATAGGCGGCATCGCAGTGCTGGCCGCCGCGGCGGTGGTCATCGGCCTGGATGCCCTCCCCAAGGAGGAGAGGAAGGGGCCCGCGAAGATCCCGACGTACGGCGTCGTCTACTCCGTCACCGGCAAGGACAGCGTCGGTGTCTCGTTCAACGAGGGCGGCGGGCGAAGCGGGAATCTCTCACCGGCCGAGCTGCCCTGGACGAAGAAGGTCGCCATGCCCGCGGACGGCTCACCGCCCACGATGGAGATCACACTCGGCGAGAAGGGCGGCCGCGCCGAGTGCGCACTCGCAGTTCACGGGCGCGTGGTTTCCCGTTCCGTGGCGCAGGGGGAGTTCGGCCGCGCGACCTGCGGCACACAGGCCCCCACGACAGCTCCTCCTGTAACCCCGGACTACTGAGGTTTTCTCCGCTCAGCCTCAGGCGGATGCGGGCTTGGTGGTGCACTTGCGGGCGGGGCGCGGCTTGGGCTGGTCGTCGGCCGGGATGCGGCGCGGTGCCTTGGCGGCGGGCTTGGCCTTCGGCTGGGGCTGGGCGGGACGTTGCTGTCCTGGTCCACGGCCCGCCACGCTTACTGCCGCTCGCCATTGACCTTGAGCCTTTCCCAACCCGGCTGCGAGGGCGGCAAGTTGGCAGTGGCGGACTGTACGAAGTAGTGAAGCTCCTGGTAGACGGGGTCACGGCCAAGATCGCCCGTGCCCTACCAGGAGCTTCGTCGTGCTTGTTCACCCATCCGCGATCGACCTGTTCAGTTCGAGCGTGCAGTTCCTCACGCGGCACCTTCAGGCACGGCGCCGGCAGCAGCGCACACACTGGCGCCCTCTGCTGCCCGGCCGTCGGGCCGTCAGGCCCTCCTGGTCGAGGCCCACCTGCGCTGCGGCGACACCTACGCCCAGCTCGCTGCTGCCTTCTACAAACGCCATCCCGAACGCTTCGCCCGACGGCCGAAACCACCCGAGATACCCAGCCAGGTCTGGATCAACGACCCCGCCAAACGAGCGCCACTGGCACAAGCGCAGCACGGCCCAATGGAACCTTCTGATGCCCGCGCAGCAGTGGCTGCTCGGCGAGGTGCTGGGCATCGAGCCCCGGCCGAGAGCTTGGGCCCCATCTGCCACGCTTCCAGCGAGTGGGCACCCTGTGGATTACTCCCGGAAGTCGATACGCTCGCCAAAGCGAGCAATGACCAGGTCACAGGCTCCAGCCCTGCTCACCTTCAACGGAGTCGCGCCACGTGCACCTCGTAGATCTGCGGAAATGGCATGAGCTCATGGAACTCCTTGCTGCCGAGTTCATGTCCGGCTTCGAGGCGGTCCATGGGTACCCGCCCGGGGAGCACACCGTGTGCCGCGGGACCGAAGAGGGTCCCGTGCTGGCGGAGGCCTTGGCCCGCCAGGGCGTAGCCCGTCCGCTCCTGGAGTACTACGGGCACCTCGGTGCCATGGAGCTGCCCGCCCTCGACAACGGGATCTGGATCGATGACGCCGCCTCTCTCATTGCCAAGGTCGAGGCGGGCAACTATCCGAACCGGCTTACTGGCGCGGTTGATGACACAGTGTCGGTGTTCGCCACAGACGGCGGTGGAGGCATGTACGCCCTCAGCCACACCACAGGGTGCGTCTACCACATCACCGCGGGCGCCCTGGTCGGCAGCACCTACGACCTCGACGAGAGCGGCTACCGAATCGCCGCCGAGGACCTCTGGAGCTTCCTCGAGCAACTGCACGCCCGCCTCGCCGCAGCCGTAGAAGCGCAGCGAGCCGCGCTGGGGAAAGCGCACGGGCAGTAGAGACGGGCACGTGAGATTCCGGAAAAGGGACGCCTCGATGGAAAAGAAGACGCTTCGTCCGCATCAGAGAGAGGCCGTGGATGCGGTTATCCGTGCTCTCGAATTTCCTGCAAGATCACTTGTGCCCGAGCGAGGGCTCCGGACCCAGGTAATCATGGCCACCGGATCCGGCAAGAGCCTCGTCGCCGTGCGCAGCGCGGAAGAGCTCCACGCGGGGCGTGTGCTCGTGCTCGTGCCCAGCTTGGATCTTCTGGCCCAGACCGAGGCTGCGTGGCGCGAGGGAGGCCGCACAGGTCCGATGATCGGGGTCTCCTCCCTGCGCGGGGAGGAGGTGCCCTTCCCCAACACCACAGACGTGGACGAGCTGGTCGACTGGGTGCGGCCGTTCGACAAGGTGACAGTGTTCGCCACCTACGCCTCCCTCGGGCTGGGAACCCTGGAGCGCGCGCACGCCGCCGGCCTTCCAGGGTGGTCGCTGATCGTCGTGGACGAAGCTCACAGGGTCTCGGGCCGGATCGGAAAGCCCTGGGCAGTCGTCCGCGACAACACCCGCATCCCCGCCTTGCGGCGGCTGTACATGACCGCCACACCACGGCTGTGGCAGCTGGACGAGGACGCCGAGCAGGGCGCGCCGGGTGAGCTGGTGGCAAGCATGGACGACTCCCCCGACTCGCCCTTCGGCAGCCGGTGCTTCACCTTGTCGCTCTCGGGTGGCCATCGACCGGGGCATCTGTGCCCCCTACCAGGTGGTGTGCGTGGACGTCACGGACACCCAGCTTCAGGCCGCCCAGCTGCTCGGTGCCGAGGGCCGTACGGACGAGATGCGCGGGACGCGGCTCGCCGCCCTGCAAACCGCCCTGGTAAAGGCGTCCTCAGAGGAAGGGTTCAAGCGCACCCTCGTCTTCCACCACGTCGTAAAGGAAGCCGAAGCGTTCGCAGCCGGCCTCCCGAACGTCGCCAAGCGGCTGCACGACGCCGACCCGGAGCTCTACCCGAAGACGATCTGGGCCGACTGGCTGTGCGGAGAGCACAAGCCCAGCCACCGACGGCGCGCCCTCGCCGAATTCGCCGAGGGCACCGCCACCGACGGCACCGTCGTGGAGAAGAGCTACCTGGGCTCCGTGAAGGTCCTCGGGGAAGGAGTCGACACCCGAAACTGTGACTCCGTGTACTTCGCTGACGTACGCGGCTCCATGCCCGACCTCGTCCAAGCCGTCGGCCGGGCGCTGCGGATCCAGCCCGGTGAAGGCAAGGTCGCTTCCCTCGTGGTACCGGCCCTGCTCGGGCCCGGCGAGACGGCGGACAACATGCTCACCAGCCGGGCGTTCGCCGGGTTGGCCAAGTTCTTGCAAGCGCTCCGAGCGCACGATGCCCGCATCGTGGAGACCCTCGCGGAGCCACAGGCCCAAAGCCGCTCCAAGGGCGTACATACACGTTCCGGAGGCGAGGAGAGCCTGGAAGGCGAGGGCGTGGAAGAGCAGCGTGGGCCGTCGGCGCCGGCCCAGGCACTGCTGAAGTTCAGCACGCCCCGCGACCCGGCCCAGCTTGCCGCGTTCATCAACCTCCGCGTCCTCAACCCCGAACACCAGCACTGGCGATGCGGCATCGAAGCCGCCACCCTCTACCACCGCCTCCACGGCGCCCTGCGCGTGCCATTCACCTACCGAGTGCCCGAGCGTGACGAGGCGTAGAAGGCCGGGTGGCCGGCCTCGCTCGCCGGATTTCCCTTGGGGCAGTGGACCGCCGACGCGAGAAGGTTCTACGCCCGCGGCGACATGGACGCCGACCGCATCGCGCAGCTGGGGAAGCTCGGCATGATCTGGTCCCACTACGACATCGCCTGGGAAGAAGGCCTCACCGCCGCCCGCGGATGGGCCGCCGAGACAGGCAACCTGCTCGCGCCGCTGGACGCCACCCACCAGGGATACCGGGTGGGGACCTTTCTGAAGAGCGCCCGGGCAGCCGCCCGGCGGGCGCAGGAGAACGAGCAACGGCGAGCCGAGTGCCTCCCGGTCCAGCCGCCGGCCGGGACGTTGCCGGAAGAGCGACGCGAGGAGCTTGCCAAGATCGACCCCGCCTGGTGCCCCATCTGGCCAGTCGCCTGGCAACGCTGCTTCCACCTCACCCGCCTGCACCTGGAGGGAGGCGGAAAGCTGCCCACCACGCCGGGCAAGATGCTGGTGCAGTCCGAAGATCTGGGACGCTGGGTCCGAGCCCAGCGCCTCGGCTGGGACACGCTCACAGACGTGCGCAGCAATGGATGCTGGAGCACATCCTCGGCATCCAACCCGCCGACGAGGACGAGAAACCACGCCCACGCACCAGCCAGGCCGACAAATGGGCCATGCATCTCACAGCAGCCCGCCAGTACTACGAACGCGAGGGGCACCTCCGAGTGCCTAGGAAACATACGGAGACGATCACCATCAGCGGCAGGAACAACGACAGCGAGGAGCAGGAGCAGCGGGAGCTGTGGCTGGGTGCATGGGTGAGCAACCAGCGCTCCCGGGCCGCGTCGCTGACCCCGGAGCGAGTGGAACAGCTGTCTCAGATTGGCATGCGGTGGGCGTAGGCCACGACCGGCTGGCCATGAACCATTCCGGCTTTCCGTTGTTCAGCATCTGGTCGATGGTGCGGGCGAGGCCTTTCTCGTCACCGTGCGCGATCCACGGAACGTCATCGAGGACGCCGGTCAGGTGGTGCGGCGTACGGTGCGGGCCTCGTCACGGGCCCACAGGTTGAGCAGGCGCATGGCGTCGTCGAAGGCGGTGCCGGGTTCGGAGCTGAAGGTGAGGATGGTGATGTCGGGGTCGGCGGCGAGGTGCAGATTGTCGTAGGCGAGGTCCATGCGTCCGGCGATGGGGTGATTCACGCGTTTGAGACCGGTCGTGTGCTGGCGAACATTCTGCGATTCCCACCTGGTGATGCCGATCTCGAATTTTGGCTCTGTCCGCAGTTCCGTGAATCCCCAGGTCAGCGGGGGGAACGAGGGATCGTTTCAGCAGTGTGTTTCCTGCCATGGCGAGCAAGACCGTCGAGGCTGTGCTGTTTCCCGGGATCGATGTGCGAGTGGAGCGCGTCAGCGCCTCCACCGACGTCCTTGTGGTGGAGGCGGTGTCCACCGCTCGCCCGGGCCGATGCCCGGACTGTCGGAAGCAGGCGAGGCGTAAACACAGCATGTATCCAAAGCGCAAGGCCATGAAGTTACGGACTGATCGTCGGCGTCAAGATGTTGATGCTGAGGGTGGCCGTGTAGGTGCGTCGGTCGACCTTGAGGCTCTTGTATGCGTATGGGGACAGGGGTCGTTTCACTGTGCGGGGGCTGATGCGGAGGCGGCGGGCGGGCATGAGTTGGTCCAGGACGGCTCGGCCGATCGTCCCGATGAGGTCGATCACGGTGTCGGCGATGATGCCCGCGGCCTGGACGATCTGATCGCGGGCGCATCGGAGCGCGACGCTGAAACTGCCCCGGTCTGGGTCTGCTCCGGGTGTGGTCTCGGTGGCGTCGGCGATTGCGATCCGCAGGACCTGGTAGGCACTGAGCAGGGAGTAGACCTCCTGGGCGATACCGGCCCAGGTCTTCGAGCGCAGGACCCGGCGGCCCAGCATCGACTTCTTGATTGCGAAGTAGGCGGACTCCACTTCCCATCGCTCGTGATACAGGCTGACCAGGTCGGATGCGGGGTATCGGTGGTGGTCAAGGAGGTTGGTGGCCAGTCGGTAGAGCCCGGTCTGACGGCCCTGGCTGGTAGTGATGGTGATCTCGCACTCGATGATGCGGACCTCGATGCCGCCGAAGCGGGAGAGGTAGGAGCCGTCGTCGAAGCGGGCCAGGGCCGGGGGCTTGCGGGCGGCCGAGACGCGGGCCAGGAAGGCGGCGTGGGTGCCGGCGACGGCGGTCAGGAACGGGGTCCCGGAGAAGCCCCGGTCCAGCAGGACGATCATTCCGGCGTGGAGGGAGCGCGTCAGTCGCTTGCCGTAGACGGTCTCGCCGCTGGACCGGGGGCCGAAGGCGGCGTCCAGGACCGCGCGGGTGCCGCAGGCCACCAGCGCGGTCAGGCAGATCTGCGGGTAGCCGGAGGTCGCGTACTGGTTGGTGCTCTTGCCCAGGCGGGCGCGGTGCAGCGGGCTGTCGGGGACGTCGAGGTAGGTGCCGTCGATCGCGACGGTCAGCAAGCCCTTGAAACGGGCGCCGACGGTGCGGACCGCCGTGGCCGGCCCGCGCAACAGGTCGAACAGGGCCCGCATGGGGCGGACACCGAGACGGGTCCGGGCGTCCCAGAGCGCTGTGCCGGTGACCTTCGCGACCGGTATCGCCTCCAGCGCGGCGGTGAGCTTGCGCCAGACGGCAAGGTAGCCGCAGTCCTCGAACAGGGCTGCGGCCAGCAGCAGGTAGACCACCACCCGGGCGGGGATCTTCCGCAGTCGTTGCTGGACGGCACCGGTCTCGGTGAGGGCCGCATCGACCATCTCGAACGGGACGATCTGGGTGAGTTCCCCCAGGTGACCAGGGGCGAACAGGCCCTTGGCTACCGTGATTTCACGCGTGATGACACACTGATCGGACAGCGGAGCCTCCGGTGCTGTGAACGGCTGTCTTGGTCGACTGCCAGTTCTACCGGGGCTCCGCTTCTCACGTCCGAAGCCGCCGCAGATCAGAGCACACTTGCCAACATCCCCGGAGCCGTAACTTCATGGCCTTAATCCAAAGCGCCCTGGATGAAAGGCCGTTGGGCTCTCGCCGGGTCATAGTCCGGCTGAGGGTCCGCCGGTACTTCTGTGACCGGAAGAGTTGTTTCCGCAAGACGTTCGTCGAGCAGGTGCCGGGACTGTCCGAGCGGCACCGCCGCTCCAGCACCGGGCTGACAGGCTGGCTGTGGTCGATCGCGATCGAGCTCGGCGGCCGTCCGGCCGCGCGGTTGTGCCGCCGCCTGCGGCTGGTCGCGGGCCGGACCCGGCTGCTCAGGCTATTGACGGCGCCGACGGTGCCGGACGGTGCGCCGCGGGTGCTGGGGGTGGACGAGTTCGCCTTCCGCAAGGGTTGCACCTACGGCACCGTGCTGGTCGACGTCGAGGCCCGCCGGGTCGTGGACGTTCTGCCCGACCGGACCTCCGAAACGTTCGCGGCTTGGCTCACCGAGCACCCTGGAGCCGAGATCATCTGCCGGGACCGGGCCAGCGCCTACACCAAGGCGGTCAAGGAAGCCGCCCCTCATGCCCTGGAAGTCGCTGATCGCTGGCACCTGTTGCAGAACCTGTCTGCTGCGGTGGAGAAGACCTGCCATCAGCACGGCGACTGCCTGCGCAAACGTGCCGAGGAGGAGACGGTGACCGAGGTGCCGGAGCCACCCCCGATGCTGTTACCGCCCGCGGAACTGCCCCGCACCCAGATCATCGAACGCACCCGCCACCGCTACAAGGACATCCACCGCCTGCTGGAGAAGCGCTGGACGATCAGCGCCATCGCCCGCCGCCTGAACCTCGACCGCAAGACCGTGCGCCGCTTCCGCGACACCGACCTCGATGAGCTGCTGGCCTCCGCCCGCGAGCGCCAGCCCAACGGCGTCCTGGAGCCGTTCAAGGCATACCTCAACGTCCGCTTCACCGAAGCACATGGCCAGGTCAGCGGCACCCAGCTGTTCCTGGAGATCCAGGCTCGCGGCTACCGCGGCAGCCGCGCGGTTTCGTACTGATCTATCACCCAGTACGGGTGCGTCTCGGCCGCCAGGCGTACCTGGCGGCCGAAGCACACGGACCGAGCCTAGAGAAGCTGTTTGTAGAACGGCCCCTCGGGAGCAAAGTTCGCGGATCGCACGATCACGTCCTCGCCCCGCAGATAGGACACCATCCAGTCCGTGAAGGTCATCGCGAACTCGTGGTATGTACCTTCGTCGGATTCATAGACTCCGACGGCCCAGTCATCGGAGCCCGGATGTGGGACCCGGAAGAACATGCTCTCGCCCGACGCCGCGCCGCCCCAGGGGAGTAGTTCACCGGGGGCCGTCCCCACCCGACTCGGAAACTCCTCCTCTGCAATCTCGGACCAAGCAGCGATCGCTTTCCGAACCTTGACTCCGAGATTCGCAAACTCCACGCCTGGATGACCGATGTTCACCTGGTTGTTGATGAGAATCGGACCGTATGCGTCACAGAACCGTCGGAAGTCATCCGGGAATCGCGCCCCGGTCGACTCCTCGAGCTCGATCCAGGCAGTTGGATCGGACCAATGGAATCGCGGCTCTCCGAGCAGGTCAAGTAGCTCTTCGAATGTGGCCATGTACCTTCCTAGCACGTGGTTACGACCAGCTCATCCAGGGCGTCGATCCCTCCGAACTCATCAAGGCCGAGATCTATCCCCGAATCTGGGACTCGCCCGCCTCACTGGAGTGGGCCCGCGACCTGTTCACTCCCCTGACAGAGTTCTTCCGCAACGCCGCGTCCACCGGTCACGCGATGCTGATCTGGATCGATTGACCCCGGGGTGTGAGGGGAATCCCGGCCGGATCGGCTCGGGTGACCCGGGGCTGCGGCAGTACCGGCTCGGTTCTCGCTCGACGATCTCGTCACCCAGTGCGCGCGGCGGTCCCGGCCAGGTGGCCGACAGCGTCCGGACACAGGCAGGGCGGTGGGCGGCACTACCACGAACAGCGGCGAAAGGATCCCGGTGCCCGGCGCACCAGATCGGGCGCCGCGCGCCCGGCTCATGCCTGCCCGACCAGAGCGGTGATCAGGGTGGCCACGCCGCCCTGGACCGCGGCCAGGACGGAATCCCTGGCGCCGCCCGCGATCACGCTGCTCAGCGCCCGCAGCCGGCCCGGTTGGGATTCAACGGCGGCGACCACCGCGCCGGGGTCGGTGACGCTGCCGTCGGCGGCGACCGCCCCGTCCCGGCTGAGCTGAGCGATGAAGGCACGCAGCTCGGCGACCGCGGCGTCCAGCTCGGCTCGGGGGACGCCGGCCGAATTGTTCACCGTGAAGGTGTTGCGGTCGCCGCTCTGGACGTACTTGCTGCCGCCGACCTTGTCTCCGGATACGAAGTCCGGCATCTGACTGCCTTTCTCCCGTGCCGGGGCCCTATCGCCCGGCGTTGATGTGGTTACCACTGCCGGACTGCTGGTACTTGCCCCGGCCGATCTTGTCGCCCATCACGAGGTCGCCCCGGACCTGCACGATCCGCTCCTGCTGCGGCGGGTCCTCGATGGCGCCGACGATCTCGCTCTTGATCCGCTCGATCTCGTCGTACGCAGTGCCGGACAGCGCCGTGTACTGGGTGCCCGCCGGTCGGGAGATGTTCGCCAGCGGATAGACCTCGTGTCCGATCTGCACGGTCCGCTTGCTGATGCGGATCTCACCTACGTACCGCTTTCTCGCCACAGCATGCTCACCCCCGCCTGTTCCCTGTTGTGTTCCTCGGTGCTGCGACCCGCCTGCCCGCTATCCGCCCGCCGCTCCCGGCCCGGACGGAGCGGCGCGCTTGAGCACGGCCACCCCCGGCCCGGCGAGCCGAGGCATCGCGGCGGCGTGGCGACCGGAGACCAGGAGGAGCAGCGCGGCGATCGGCCCCCCGACCTCCAGGCCCGCCCCGGCCGCCCAGTCGACGTCGGTGGCGGTCAGCCGCAGGCCACGCAGCCGCTTCTGGGCATGGAACGGGAAGCCCCGCCGCCAGGTGTGCTCGTGATCAGTTCCGTGGTGGCATCGTCGCGCACCCCTGCATGGGCGAGGATCTCCGGCGGCGGGTAGCCGGCGAACGCGCGCATGTGGACAGCCCAGGCGGCAGCCGCGGCACTCCAGCCGCGTTCGAGGCCCAGAGTGTCGGGCCGCCGGTAGAGCAGCAAGCGGCTCAGCATGGCGCTCAGTTGCGCCCGGTCGGTCCGCGGGTCGCGCAGCAGGTCTGCCGCCAGCTCCCCCGGCGTGTACTCGCGCAGCCCGCCGAGATCGGTGCCGATGATGGCCAGCGCCCGCTGGCCGCCCTCCATCCGGAGCCACGCATCCAGCGCCTCCTGCGGCCCCTGGACGACCCCGTGCAGGGTCAGGCGCCGACGGTCGAAGTCCGGGCGGTCCGCGCCGGTCGGCCCCGCCGTAGGCGCGGCCGGTCGGCCCCGCCGTAGGCGCTTCCTCCGGCCGGAGGGGGGCGCTGCTGGAGGCGACCCGGACCAGTGCGTAGGCATCCGGTCCTCGGTCCGGCAGCCACAGGTGGAGGTCCTCGGGGCGGGGGACGCTCGGCTCGCTCATCGAGGCTCCTTCGGCGGTCGGTGCCGCTTCGGGGGCGTCGACGGCGGCTGGCGGCAGCATGCCCGCAGCGGCGCCGGCGGGGCCGCTGCCGGGCGCAGCGGGTCCGCCTCGTGGGAACATTCGGCGCTTCCTCAACGCCCGCGTCCCGCACGGCGGGACGCGGGAGGCGGACGGGGTCCGCGCCGCGGCTGCGGCGGGTCCAGAGCCGGGCCTCGGGAGCGTGTGGCGGCCGCTGCGGTCAGCGTCCCTGCCCGTTGCCCGGGCGGCGCGGACGGCGGGCCGTGGGCCGGGGCCGGCGGCGCTGAGCAGCACCATCTGCCGGGGCGCCCGGCGAGGAGAACCCGCCCGGTACGGCCGAGCGCGGAGCCGGGACCTGCGCGGGATCCCTCTCGGCTGCGGCAGGCCGGGGCCGGGTGGCACGGGCCACGACCGTGGCGTGGGAGATCAGGGGAGCGCAGGCCGCGCAGACCTCCTCCACGCTCCACACCCGGCCCACCGTCGGGTCGTGGCGCAGGATCATCACCACCACGCCGGCGCAGTGCACTCGCATGTCCGGGTGGGCGGCGCACTGCTGGGCGCGGCAGTGGCAGGAGGCGTTGGGCCGGATCGTGGCCGCCTTGGCGTGGGCGGCGGCGTGCTGGGCGGCGAAGGTGCGCATCGCGGCCAGGTTCTTGGAGCGGGCCGGCATGCGGCACGCGGCCGTGCTGCAGGTGACGGTGGCGGTGCGGTCGCTGTGGCCGGTCAGGCGGACGGTCCAGGACCGCCCGGGGACGCGTTCGGGGATGCCCTCGGTGGTGGATTCGCTGTACGCGGTCGTCACAGGCCGTCCGATCGTGATGCGGGGAAGTGTCCGATCACTATGAACTACCCGCCGTGCCCATGCGCGGCACATATCCGCGCGGTGCCGCACGGTCCCAGACGGTGAGCCGACCGGATGCGGAGATGTCCCAGCGGGCGAGCCGTGTGCCTGCGCGCCAGCCGCTGCAGGTCTTGGGCCAGCCCGGTGAACGGCGCGCTGGCCGTGATACCGGGAGTCCGCGTGCCGTGCCGCCGATCCGGCGTGCTCGTTGTGCAGGACATGAGCGACCTGCCTCTGCCGCACCGTGAGTACATCGACGCTGTCGTCGCAGTGCTCGGCGACCTCGCGGGCGGCGAGGTGACAGTGGAATACGACGGACGGGGCATGGGAGCGCTCATCGCCCTCGCCGACGAGGAGTACGACGAGGAGGAACTGCGGACCCTGCGCACCGTGCTGCACTGGTCGACCGTCAACGGGTGGACGTACGGCTACAGCGGCCCCGACGCGAACGGCAGCGATCTGGAGCAACTGCTCACCGCGCTCGTCCCGCACCCGGCCGAAGTAGCCGACGCCGCCCGCCACGCCTCCCAGGTGCTCACCGAACAACTCCCGCTGCACGCCGCCGAAACGCCCACCCACAACAGGCCGCTCCCGGCCCACCTCGCAGCAGCCGTCGAGACCGGCGGGCTTCCCCCGTCGCTGGCGGCACAACTCGCCCTATACACGCCTGCCTGACCACCCGGAGCGAAAACCTGTGGGATCCCCCCGGCCCCGTCGTCCACGCAGACCCTCTCCGAGCGGATCCCGAGCAACACGTGGGTGAAGTTCCGCGCCCAGGTCACCGACACGTCGGTACACCTGTGCCAGTTCGCCGCCGCGACGCCGACCAACCCGTCGTGGCAGACCACGCTCGTGGACACCGACTTCCGCGGCCAGCACCTGTGGACCCACAAGCACGAGGTCGGCGGCTTTGGCGCGGTGAAGGTCGCCACGTCGTACTGCACCTGCCTGCGTGCCTGAGGACTGGCAGACGGGTCGCAGGGCCCTCGAGCGGCCGGGCCCACCGTCGGCCTTCGGCGAAGAGGATGTTCAGGGGGCCTGCGGCCACTACCGTGGTGCGGAGGGGGGTGGGATGCCGGAAGCCTCAGGAACCCGTCCGGACATGCACGATCTGTCGTATGGGCGGTCCATCGAATCAGTCACCTCAGTCGCGGCGCCGTTGCTGGCTGCTGGAGCCGTGGCGGTGCTCGGCGTCGTGGCTGCCGACGATGACAAGTTCAGGTGGCCGGGCCCGTCGATTCTGCTCCTGGCAATGGCAGCGATCGCACTCGTGGCCTGTGTGCAATTCCTGACGCGTTTCCCGGTGAGCCACCTGCGCCCGTGCTGTAACTGAGCGCTTCAACCGGCCGACGAGTGTGCAATCGACTACGTGAAGCGCCTTGGTTTGCCCGGGCAGGTTGATGGCGACGCTCGCTCACGAGTCCGGCAGAAGGAGCCAGACTTCGGAGAAGGTGAGACCGTGCTCGTCGGTCACCAGCCCGCACGGGCAGCCCAGTGTGATCAGGCGCCAGTCGCAGGCCACTGTCCAAGGGCCGTCCGCACTTGCGCACCCAGGGCAGTGGAAGGTGCCGGCCGTCCACACGTGGGGGGCGGGCCTACCGTAGTGCCGGAATCGACCCGGGTACTGGACCTGCCACGGCACGGCCGGGGGCGTGAGCGCAGCGGTCCCGGACGGGCCCGGGGCGGCCAGGGCGGCGAACAGCGCGGTCAGGTCGGGGAGCAGAGCTTCGCCCGCCTCGGTCGGCGGGACCGGCAAGCCGTCCGCCGTGTCCTGGGGAACCAGGTAGCGCGGAGCCGCCGCAGCGGCCGGCGGGTTCGGGGCGGCGTACCAAGGCAGGAGGGCGCGAGCGACAGCGGCCAGAAGGGCGGCGGCCGGCGCACTGACGGCACCTGCATCGAGGTGATGGACTGTGGTGCGCCAGATCCGCTGGAGCCGTCGGTCCCGGTCCGTGGCCCGCGCCCGTGCGCCGCCGTGCCCGCGGGCGGGCAGTGGGGCGGTCAGGCGGGCCAGGACCCGGGCCGCCACATCGGCATCCGCATCGGTGGGGCGCCATCCCCCGGCAGTCAGGAACTGCCGGGCTCGGCCTGACTCTCGGGTCAAGGCGCGCGTCAGCAGCTGTTGGGCACCGCAGGCCGTCACGGGAGTGTCCTGCCCGCTCGACATGGCGCCCCCGTCCCGCTGTTGTCCCGTCCCCGTATCCATCGCGTTGTGCCTCGGCGCCCGCCCTGCGACAGGAGACATCACATCACACGATCGTGCGGGCGCCGACGAATACGGGGCGGCTTCCAGCCTGGCTGGTCTCACTCAGCGCATTCCGTCACCTCGAGAACGGCATTGCGTCGGTTCCCCTCAAGCGCGAAGCGGGGTTCTGGGGCACCGTTCCCACGCCCTTCACAGAGCGCTCCGCCTCGGCCGCCTCCACAGACCGCACCCTCTGAACGGGCAGCCTCCCCCCGGCGCAGCGACGGCCGGGCGGTGGGCTGGTTCAAGGCCGCCGCCCTGGGTTGTCAGAAGCCGGTTTCCCAGAGGTCCTGGGGATCGTGCTCGATTTTGACCAGGAGGCGGGTGAACTCCTGGTTGTCGAAGAGAACGTCGAACATCATTGGGGGTACTTGCGTGCCGTTGATGACGGCCGTGGGGGTGCCCGGACCGGTGGCATCGGGCCCGTCGGCGAGTTCGTACGCCTTCTCGGACCGGGTGACGAAGTCGCGGTACTTCATCGTCTCAACGGCCGCGTCGAAGGCCGGGCTTCGCAGGCCGTCGACCTTGCCCGCCAGCTTCAGGAGGTAGGCGGTGGTGTAACCGTCGACCTCAGCTTCAGGCTGATGGCGCAGGAGCACGTCCTGTCAGCCGAGGTCGAAGCCGTGGGCATGTGCCCAGTCGGTGGCCCGGCAGGTGAAGGCGCGAGCGGCAGCGCTTTGGTAGGTGCTTTCACGGTGCAGGAGTGTGACGGTGCGGGAGGGGAGGGCCGGGGAGAGGGGGATGGGGGTCAGGTGGGGGTGGTCGCAGGTGATGGCATCGGGCAGGACGGTCGCGAGCGGAGTGCGAGTCACGATTTCGGTGAGGGCGCTGATGGAGTTGGCCTCCACCGCGATCCGCGGCTGCACCTGGTGTTCGGCGAGGTGCTGGTCGATGTACCGGCGGGTGGCGAAATCGCCGCTGAGCATTGCGAGATGGCGTTCGCGGAGGTCGGTGACGGGCAGGGGGCCGCGGTTGTGGGTGTCGGGATGTTGAGAGCCGACGACAAGGCTGAGGGTCTCGGTGAACAGTGCGGCTGCCTCGATGCCCGGGAGATGGGCGCCTGTGAAGGCGATGCCGAGGTCGAGCCGGTCGCTGAGCAGATCAGCTTCGATGCGGTCCTGGGTCATCTCGCGCACGTCCAGGGTGACGCCGGGATGGCGGGTGTAGAAGTCGGCAACAAGGGGGCCCGTGAGGTAGGCCGTGAAGGTGGGGGTGACGGCGAGGCGGAGGTGCCCGCGGGAGAGGTCCTGCACGTCCAGCACCGCCCGCTCGCCGGCCGCGAGGTCCTGTAGCGCACGCTGGGCGTAATGGGCGTAGGCGGTCCCGGCGTCGGTGAGGCGTACGGTGCGGCCGGTGCGGTCCAGCAACTGGACACCCAGGGCCTTCTCCAGTTGCCTGATCTGCTGGGACAGGGTGGGCTGGGCGATGTGCAGTTCCTCGGCGGCACGGGTGAAGCTTGCGTGCTCGCCGACTGCGAGCAGGTAGCGCAGATGACGCAGCTCCGGCTTCATGACCGCAACCATAGATGCGGTCGATTGCAGCCAGTGCTATTGAGTCTTGGACGCTGCATATACAGGTCGTGCACTGTGAATGGGGTCAGCCCCAGCGGCAATCCGATCAAGGAAAGTACGGGCCATGCGTCATCTCGCCCAGGGGGTAGACCGCTTCCAGCGGAAGGTTTTCCCCGCCAAGGCCGGGCTCTTCACCCACCTGGCCACCACCCACCAGCCCGGCACGATGTTCATCAGCTGCTCTGACGCCCGCGTCGTCCCCGAGCTGATCACCCAGGCCGACCCCGGCGAGCTGTTCGTCGTCCGCACTGCTGGCAACCTCGTCCCCGCCTACACCTCCAGTGCCGACGGCGTCACCGCCAGCATTGAGTACGCGATTGTCGTCCTGGGCGTGAAGGACATCATCGTCTGCGGGCACTCCGCGTGCGGCGCCATGACCGCTCTCGCCGAAGGCCACGACCTGACCAGCACCCCGGCCATTGCTGGCTGGCTGCGCCACGCGACTGCCGCCCAGGACCTTACCGAACCTGCCGAGAGCGGACAGAAGGTCGCCACGCTGGTACGGGAGAATGTCGCCGCCCAGCTGGCGAACCTAGCCACCCACCCCTCGGCGGCCCGCGCGCTGGCTGAGGACGGCCTGCGGATGCACGGCTGGATCTTCGACATCCCCACTGGAACCGTCGAAGAACTCGACACCGGCACGCACCCCGCCCTCGCGGCCTGACCCATCCCTTCGCCCCCCGGTCATCCCGGACGCCCGTGTCCCGCTCGGTGCGACCGCTGTCGCCGAGCATGTCCGCGCGGACGGCCTGTGGATCTCGCCGGTCCGGCGGCCGGCCGCGGTACTGTCGGCGAGGTCGCTGCGGCATGTACCGGTCCGCGAGCGACCTGTCCCGGTGAGCGGAGAGGGGCTCATCGACAACCTGACGGATCATCACGCAAGGCCGGCGGTACAATGGGCCCGTGTCCCGACCTGCGAATCCCCTCGTCCGTGAGAACCTCCTCAACGCGGGGTTGACCCTTTTCCACTCCCAGGGATTCAACGCGGTAGGCCTCAAAGAGATCACGGACATGGCCGGTGTGCCCAAGGGCTCGTTCTACAGCTACTACAGCAGCAAGAACGCCTTCGCCGCTGCCGTCCTCAGGCAGTACTGGGCTGCGATCGTCCGCAATCACGCGCCCATACTCAGCGACGAGTCCACTCCGCCGGTACAACGCGTCGCCCGGTTCTTCGAGGCCATGACCCGGGACCATGCCGAGCAGGACTTCGCCTTGGGATGCCTCATCGGCAATATGACCCTCGAACTGTCCGACAGCAATCAAGAGGCGCGCGAGGAACTGGCCGCCATCATGGACCACTGGTCCCGCCTGGTCGCAGCCTGCCTCGCGGAAAGCGGAAGCGGGCAGAACGCCGCAGCTTCCCCCGAGACGACCGAGCTGGCGTCCATGCTCATCGAATCCTGGGAGGGCGCGGCCATGCGGGGCCGCCTCGACCGGAGCAGCGCCCCTTACGACCGCTTTCTCGCTACAGCCCTGCCACGGCTCCTCGGCACGCAGACGACCTCCGTCTGAGGGCCGACACTCCGCAGCGCCCATGCGTGCGGGCACAAGTCGATGACTCTCGGTTATCGGATCCACACGAATCGCTTATGGATTCATAGACGACTGGACAGTTATGATGCAGTTGCTCTTACACCTTCGAGCTACCCATCAGGAGTGCACTCATGGCGTCCAACCAGACCAACCCCTACGCAGAGCCCTCCGCGCCCGGGCTTCCGGACAGCGGCTTCCGTCTCGACCTGTCACGCGCGGCTCTCGTCGTCACCGACCCGCAGATCGACTTCCTCAGCCCGGCCGGTGCCACATGGGAGGTCTTCGGTGACAGCGTCACCGACAACGACACCGTTCTCCATATCGGGCAACTGCTCGAAGCCGCCAAGGCCGCTGACATCACCGTGGCGATCTCGCCGCACTACTACTACCCGTCCGACGATGGCTGGCAGTTCGGCGGCCCGCTGGAGCAGTACATGCACGCTGTGGGCATGTTCAACCGCCAGGGCTCTCTCACTCTCGACGGCTTCGCGGACTCCGGGGCCGACTTCCTGCCCGCCTACCGGGAGCACATCCTCGACGGCAGGACCATCGTCACCTCGCCGCACAAGATCTTTGGGCCCGAGTCGAACGACCTCGTCCTTCAACTGCGCAAGCGCGGAGTCTCGCAGGTCATCCTGGCCGGCATGGCCGCCAACCTGTGTGTCGAGAGCCATTTGCGTGAACTCATCGAGCAGGGCTTCGAAGTGGTCGTCGTGCGTGACGCCACAGCCGGAGCCCGGCTTCCCGAAGGCGACGGGTACCTCGCCGCGCTCATCAACTACCGCTATCTGGCCAGCGCGACATGGACGACGGCGGAAGCCGTTGCGGCGCTGCGCGAACACTGACCACCGCATCCGACGACCGAAGGACGTCCATCGTGAACCGAGCCGAAGTCACCGAGCAGATCATCGAGGCGAAGATCAGGAAAGGAATCAGGTGGGCCGACGTCGCCGACGAGCTCGGCGCGAGCAAGGAATGGGTGACCACGGCCTGCCTCGGCCAGATGACCTTGTCAGCCGATCAGGCGAAGAAGATCGCCCGTATCTTCGACCTGCCCCGCACGGCCGTCGCAGTCCTCCAGACTCCTCCCGTCCGAGGGCAGAGCGAGGCCGCCATGGCCTCGGACCCGCTGATCTACCGCCTCCGTGAGATCGTCGCCGTCTACGGCCCGACGATCAAGGAGCTGATCCACGAGGAATTCGGGGACGGCATCATGAGCGCCATCGATTTCCAGCTGACCCTGAACCGCCGAGAAGATCCCAAGGGCGATCGGGTCGAGATCGTCCTGAACGGCAAGTACCTTCCATTCCCGGGAGCCTGACCGCAGTTGGATGTGGTTCCGATTAAGAGGCCGCGTCAGATAGGCGTGGTGGTGGTACCCCGGCAGCAGCGCAGGCACGGGTCTTGGCAATCATGGAGTTGCGACGCTCTGTGATCACCAGGGGACCCGTGCCTGCACCTCCGTCATGGCTGACCGCACCACTCTGGAGCCACTTCGCTGCTCTGCTGCCCGAGCGACCGGCCTACGCGCCGACGGCGTTGTCAACCAGCCACCTCCTCAACAACCTGACAACGCCCTCCTCGCCACTGGAGTCCCCATGAGCTACGACAACCTTCTGATCGTGCTGGCCATAGCGGCCGCTGTGCCGCTTCTGCTCGCCACCGTCCCCCGGCTTCCCCTGCCCGGCGCGGTACTCGAAATCCTGGCGGGCATCATCCTCGGCCCGGCCGTGCTGCACGTCGTCGAGGCGGACACCGCCGTCGACTTGTTGTCGGTCATCGGCCTGGGCTTCCTGCTGTTCCTCGCCGGCCTGGAGATCGACATCCAGCAGCTCCGCGGGCCCCGCGCGCGGCTGATCGGCACCGGCTTTCTCGCCTCGGCCGCCCTTGCGGCTGCGGTCGGCTGGCTCATGCACATCGCCGGACTCGTCGAGAATCCCCTGCTGGTCGGCACTGCTCTCATGGCGACGGCGCTGGG
>NZ_JBEOXF010000054.1:0-51796 GCF_040296405.1 Streptomyces sp. NPDC002133
TCGGTGCTGGGGCCGGGCGACGTGCCATTGCCCCCGCCCTTCCCCCCGCTGCCGCCGGGCCGTCCCGCACCGTCCTTGCCGGAACCGGAACCGGATCCGAAGCCCGTGCCGCAGCCCGCAATACCCATCGCCGCTGCGGCCCCAAGGCCCGCTCCGAGCAGTCCCCTTCGGCTGATCTCGCGCATGTCCCCGTCCCCGTCCCTGTCCCCGAGCCGTTCGCGTCCAGCTGCCACGTACTACCAATGGGTGAGATGGCGAGCCGGAGCCGAAGGTTCCAGGGATGAGGGAAGAGATGCCCGGGCGACAGGGTGACTATGCGCCAAAGGCCTTTGATTGCCCCTTCACCGGCTTTGCGCCGGCGAGAAGATGCGCGGGCACAAGATCGCGGGCGGGTTCCGAGTATCCCACCGAGACGATCTTGTCGCCGTGATAGGTGAAACTCGTCAGCGACGCGAGTGTGCACTGGCGGCGGCGCGGGTCGTGCCAGAGCCGGCGCTGCTCCACATAGCTGCGCACGATCCAGATGGGCAGCTGATGGCTGACGAGGACCGCCTCGTGGCCGCGCGCCGCGTCCTGCGCGGAGCCCAGCGCACCCATCATGCGCACCACCTGATCGAGGTAGGGCTCACCCCAGGACGGCCGGAACGGATTGGTGAGGTGCTTCCAGTTGCCCGGTTTGCGCAGGGCCCCGTCGCCGACGCCGAAGGTCTTCCCTTCGAAGACGTTCGCCGCCTCGATCAGCCGCTCGTCGGTGTCCAGCGTCAGCCCGTGCGACTTGGCGATCGGCGCGGCGGTCTCCTGCGCGCGCTCCAGCGGGGACGCCACCACATGGCTGATGTCCCGCTCCGCGAGGTGCTCGGCGACCCGGTCGGCCATCTGCCGGCCGAGGTCGGACAGGTGGTAGCCGGGCCGGCGCCCGTAGAGCACGCCGTCCGGGTTGAGCACCTCGCCGTGGCGGATGAGATGAACGACCGTCGTTTCCGTATTGATGTCCGTGCCGCTCATGCGGTGGCCTCCGCGGCGGCGCGGGCGGCCGCGGGCAGTGCGGCGGCGATCCGCTCGATCGCGGCGTCGTCGTGGGCGGTCGACACGAACCAGGACTCGAACGCGGACGGAGGGAGGTAGACACCCTGAGAGAGCATCGAGTGGAAGAACGCGTTGAAGCGGAACGCCTCCTGCTTCCTGGCGTCGTCGTAGTCTCGCACCTCACGGTCGGTGAAGAAGACCGAGAACATGTTGCTCGCGGTCTGCAGCCGGTGGGCGACGCCCGCCTTGGCCAGCGCCTCCGTCACGAGGGCCTGGATCCGCTCGGAGACCCCGTCGACCTTTTCGTACGCTGCGTCGTCGAGCAGCCGCAGCTGGGCGAGGCCGGCGGCGGTGGCGACCGGGTTCCCGGAGAGGGTGCCCGCCTGGTAGACCGGCCCGGCCGGGGCGAGGTGGCCCATCACATCGGCGCGGCCGCCGAACGCCGCGGCCGGAAAGCCTCCGCCCATGACCTTGCCGAAGGTCATCAGGTCCGGGGTCACGCCGTCGATGCCGAACCAGCCGGCCCTGGACGTACGGAACCCCGTCATGACCTCGTCGGAGATGTACAGCGCGCCGTTCTTGGCGCAGGCGTCCTTCAGCCCCTGGTTGAAGCCGGGGCGCGGCGGGACCACTCCCATGTTCCCCGGGGACGCCTCGGTGATCACGCAGGCGATCTCGCCGGGGTACGCGTGGAACGCGGCGTGAACCGATTCCAGATCGTTGTACGGCAGCACGATCGTGTCGCCCGTCTGGGCGCCCGTGACGCCCGGCGTGTCGGGCAGCCCGAAGGTCGCGACGCCGGAGCCGGCCGCGGCCAGCAGCGCGTCCACGTGCCCGTGGTAGCACCCGGCGAACTTGATCACCTTGGCGCGCCCGGTGAATCCGCGGGCGAGCCGGATCGCCGACATCGTCGCCTCCGTACCGGACGAGACAAGTCTCACCTGTTCGACCGGGGCGACCCGTGCCACGATCTCCTCGGCGAGCGCGACTTCGCCCTCGCCCGGCGTGCCGAACGAGGTGCCGCGGGCCACGGCCTCCTGAACTGCGGCGATCACCTCGGGGTGGGCGTGGCCGAGGATCATCGGACCCCAGGAGCACACGAGGTCGACGTACTCGCGGCCGTCCGCGTCGGTCAGGTACGGACCGCTGCCGGACACCATGAAGCGGGGCGTACCGCCCACAGCACGGAAGGCACGGACAGGAGAGTTCACGCCGCCGGGCGTCACGAGGGACGCACGGTCGAAAAGCGTCTGCGAAACTGGGGCGTCATAGGGAAAGCTCACGGAATCCATGGTGTCAGAGGCTTGGACGTATCTGCGGACAGGTGTTTCACCGCACGTTCGCGGGGGAGGTCACTGTCACGATGATCGGGTTGCGCGGCTGGGGCTGTGCGTCCTAGAAGCAGTCGGGTGGAGATATGCATCGCGGTGGCGGACTGGGCGAGGGGACCGACGACCTGGGTCCCGAGCCTGCCCGGCGGGGGAGGCACCGGCGGCACGAGGCGGACGACCCCGTGGGTAGCAGGGGTGGCGGCCGCATGGGAGTGACCTACAAATACTTCGGCGCACCCGACGGCGCCACGGCTGCCCGCGTGCCCGTTTCGATGCGTCCCGAGGAGCTCGGCGGCGATGAACTCGGCATGGGCGGAATGTTTTCCAAGATCAAGCCCGAGACGATAGCCGCAATGGTCCTCACCGGCATCCAGGGCATGCCCCTGCACAAGGTGCCGCCCCTCGAACTGGTGGTCCTCCACCCGGACTACGCGGTCGTGAAACTTCCCATGACCGTCGTCGACCCTCTGCGCGGCGTCGGCGAGGAGTCGGTGGGCGCAGCGGCGTTCATCTGGTCGACGGTCCCGGATCGCGGGGGTCCGCGGGACGCGTTCAACGTGTACCAGCTGCTCCACGAATGGCAGGACTTCAGCCACCGCCTGCACGACGCAGGACACCAGCCGTACTGCCTGGTGTGGCCCTGAGGCTACGTGCCAAGGCCCTGCCGGGCCGGGGCCGCCGTACGGGGCCGTCGCGCGGAGCTGTCGGCCGAGGCCCCGGCCTCGCCGCCCTACGGTGCGTACGGCCACCGTGGCACGTCCGGGCAGCCGCTGCACCCAAGCGGCTGGAGTCACCCGAGGCCCGCCGGACGCGGGCCCGGGCCTGCCTCGCGTCAGAGCCAGCCGCTGCGCCTGAAGCCCCGGTGGAGCAGGAAGCAGCCGATCGCGATGCCCCCGAGGACGACCGGGTAACCGTAGGTCCACCGCAACCCCGGCATGTGCTCGAAGTTCATGCCGTAGACCCCGCAGACCATCGTCGGCACGGCCACGATCGCCGCCCACGCCGTGATCTTGCGCATGTCCTCGTTCTGGGCGACCGTCATCTGCGCCAGATGGGCCTGGAGGATCGAGTCCAGAAGTGAGCTGAAGCCGTTGACCATCTCGCCCGCGCGGGCGAGATGGTCGGACACGTCCCGGAAGTACGGCCGTATGTCCGGGGCGATGAGCGAGTCCGGCTGGGTGGCGAGGGCCTCGAGCGGGCGGCTCAGCGGGGACATCGCCCGCTTGAACTCCAGGAGTTCCCGCTTCAGCTGGTAGATCCGCCCCGCTTCGCCGTGGCCCGCCGTACCGCGCCCCGCGTGCTCGGAGAAGACGCTGGTCTCGACCGCGTCTATGTCGTCCTGGACGGCGACGGCCACCGCGACGTACTCGTCCACGACGAAGTCGGCCACGGCGTGCAGCACCGACGACGGGCCCTTCGCCAGCTGCTCGGGGGTGGTCTCCAGCGCCTCGCGCAGCGGGCCGAGCGAGCCGTGCCGCCCGTAGCGGATGGTGATCACGAAGTCCTTGCCGGTGATGACGGTGATCTCGCCGGTCTCCACGACCTGGCTGGTGGCGGTCAGCTGGTCGTGCTCCGCGTATCCGACGGTCTTGAAGACGGCGAGGAGCGTGTCGTCGTAGGGCACGACCTTGGGCCGGCTATGCGCGTCGACGGCCTCCTCGACGGTGAGCGGATGCAGGCCGAACAGCTCGGCGAGCGAGGCGAATTCCTCGCGCGTCGGCTCGTGCAGCCCGATCCAGACGAAGCTGTTGCTGCCGGGGCTGTCGCCGTTCTCCTTGCGTACGCGGCGCAGCGCCTCCTCGGCCGGACAGTGGCCGGATTGCCGGGCTCCGGCCGCGTACCCCACGCAGTTGACGACGGCGCTGCCCAGCGGCGACCGGGCCGGGTGGCTCAGGTCTACGGTGCGGCGGTACGCGCGGCGCACCGCGCGGCTGAGGTTCCGGATCATGGACAACGTGGGCTCCCGGTCGGGCTGTGCAGGATCTCCTACCCACCCTCCCGGACGGCAAGTCGCTTGTCCACGGCGGTCCCTGGTGCGGCCTGCAGCTCCGTGGGTCGGCGCCGTGGGGCAGGTCCGCGCGCCGGCACCGTGAGGCAAGTCCGCGCGCCGGGCCGTGAGGCAAGTCCGCGCGCCGGGCCGTGAGGCAGGTCCGCGCGCCGGCACCGTGAGGCGTCGTCACGGCGGGCGGCCTGGCCCTCGGGCCCCCGCGTCGTGCGCCTGGTCAGGCTGCCGTGTCGTCACCGAGCCAGAGGTCGGGGCCGAAGACCTCGTAGTGGATGTCCGAGGCCGGAATGCCTCGTGCCGGCAACTGCCCACGCATGGCCTTGAGAAACGGCAGCGGCCCGCACAGATACGCCACCGCGTCCTCCGGAACGTCCACGACGGTGAGGTCGACCCGCCCGGTGCGCTCCTCGGGCCACCAGCCCTCGGGCTGCTCGTACCAGACCTCGGCCGAGGCGTTCGGGAGCCGCTGGGTGAGCATCCTCAGATCGGCGCGGAAGGCGTGCGTGCACTGGTCGCGGTCCGCGTGGACGGAGACGACAGGACGCCGCGCCCCGGTGGCGGCCAGGTGCGCGAGCATCCCGATCACGGGGGTGCAGCCGATACCGGCCGAGGCGGGCAGCAGCGGGCGGTCGGAGCGCTCGTCGAGGAAGACGCCACCCGCCGGATTGCTGATCCGCAGGACGTCGCCGGGCCGGACGTCGTAGTGCAGGTGGTTGGGCACCTCGCCGGCGGGAGAGACGGCGGTCCCGGCGAACCGCTTGGCGGAGAAGCGCAGCTCGCGGCCGCCCGGGGGGCCCGACAGGCTGTACTGACGGATCTGCCGTGCCCCGTCCGGCAGTTAGATCCGGACGGAGACGTACTGGCCGGGGCGCCGGAGCGGCCTCGGTGCTTTCTCACCGAGCGGTTCCACGACGAAGGTCGTGACATCGCGGGTCTCGGGCAGCCGGGCGATGACCCGGTAGTCGTCCCGGGCCTCGCCAGGCGGCAGCCCGGCCTCGTCGTACAGCCGGGACCCGATGGCGATCAGGGCGTTGGCCATCAGCCGGTGCACCTCGTCCCAGGCCGCCGCGACCTCGGGGGCACGGTCTCGCCGAGCACCTCGCCGAGCACCTCGGCGATGGCCTCGAAGAGATACTCGTGGACGATCTTGTACTGGTCGGCGGTGATGCCGATGGACACGTGCTTGTACGCGACGCGCGTGAGCATCGCGTCGGGCCGGGTGTCCGGGTGCGCGAGCAGCCTGGACGCGAACGCGGCGACGGAGCCGGCGAGGGCCTGGCCCTGGCTGCCGTTGGCCTGGTTGCCGCGGTTGAAGAGGTCCCGGAGCAGCCCGGGTCGGGCGGCGAGCATCCGCTCGTAGAAGAGTTGCGCGATCTCGCCGATCGCCCCTTTCACGGCGGGCAGCGTGGCGCGGACGACCTCGGTCGACTTCTCGGACAGCACGGCGGCACTCCCGGGGACTGGGGCGGGGCTGGGGCGGAGCCGGGAGAGGACTGCGGCGCAGACATCTCCCGGCCTGCCTCCAGCCTGACCGCCCGGGAAGTGCCCGGATCATGCTTTTGGTGGGGATTCCTCGGGACGAAAGTTACGTGAGGGTCCTGGGGTGATCTTGCGTTCCCGTAATCCGGACACCCTTTTGATCGGTGAACTATCTCCAGCCGAGCCCCACGCCGGCCGATGTCCACAGTGCACGCGTCGCGCGTGCACCTGCCGTGTCGCGTGTCGCGTGCCGTGTGTCGCCATGTCATCGCGAGGTCACATACCGCCCCGGCACCCGACCGACCAATCGATCGACCGAGGAGGCCCGGCGTGGGCGATGTCCTGCTGGCCCTGTGCATCCCGCTGATGGTCTGCGCGAGCGGCATCTACGCGGTGTGCGAGAGCTGGTGGCGGCGCAGACATCCCGCGCCGCCGTCGCCGTACGCCCACGCCGCTGCCCGTCTGGCCGAGCGGGAGATGCTCATGGCGGCGGAGGAGATCGTGGAGGATGCGTACGCCCGGCTCGCCGGGCTGTACGAGGACGAGTGCGTCGGCACGTACGGCTCCGACGGCGACGCGGACGCCGACCTCGGTGCGTACGACGGCGTCAGCACGTACGACGGTGTCAGCGCGGGCTCCAGCGGGGATCGCGGCCCGTCGTAGCCAGCACCCGCCCGAACGGTGCCGCGCCCTCCGGCACGGTGAACGGCTCACCGAAGGCGCCGTACTTCCGGGCCATCGGCGCCATCTGTTCGACCGCCGGGCCGAGCTCGGCGACGACGTCGGGATCAGGTTCGTAGTCCTGGCCGG
This sequence comes from Streptomyces sp. NPDC002133, assembly GCF_040296405.1. Classification (NCBI taxonomy): domain Bacteria; kingdom Bacillati; phylum Actinomycetota; class Actinomycetes; order Kitasatosporales; family Streptomycetaceae; genus Streptomyces; species Streptomyces sp. NPDC002133. The sequence goes on from NZ_JBEOXF010000054.1 coordinate 6,652, forward strand.
TCGCCCGTGCCAGGTCCCAGGCGTGCAGGGTGAGGTCGCCCAGCACCATGTGGCCGACGGTCCTGGCCGGCAGGCCGAGCGAACCCGTGGTGCCCTCTTCGGCGCCCGGTTCGGCCCATGCCTTCACGAGTCGCGCCGTCTCCTCCTCGAAGAGGCCCTGCCAGTCGCCGGCGGTCCGGTCGGGGGTCGTGGAGAAGTCGGTGTCCTTCTTGGCGGCGAGCGCCTGGAAGTTGACGACCACCTGGAGGAGGTGGTTGATCAGGGCACGTACGTCGTAGTCCGTGCACGGCGTCGGCGCGGAGAGGCGCTCCGGGGTCACCCCGCGCACGACGGGAATCGCGCGTGCGGCCGTGGCTTCGAGAAGTTCACTGATGGCCTTCATGACCTCGACACTGGCGGCCGCGGGGCGCCACGTCTTGAACAAACGCGACAGACGCGACAGGGCGGATGCGGACCCGCCGATCAGGGGCGGGCCATGGACGTCGGCGACTAGGATCCGGGCATGGCGAGCAGGAGCGAGCCGCGCGAGGCGACCGGCCCGCGGCGCGACACCCGGGGCATCGTCGACGCCCCGGAGCTCTTCTCCCGCGTACGTTTCCGGCGCCGCGCCCCGGCCCCGCCGCTGCGGCCGTATCTGGAGCACTACTGGCTCATCGACTGGGACCTGGCCGAGCCGTACGCGTCCCATGTGCTGCCGCATCCGTGCGTGAACCTCGTCTTCCAGCGGTACGGGGACGAGGAGCCCTGGGGCGAGGTCGCGGGCATCGGCCTCGAGCTCTTCACCAAGAAGCTGGCGGGGCGGGGGCGGGTCTGCGGGGTGCAGTTCCGGCCGGGCGGGTTCCGGCCCTTCGCGCCGGGGCGGCCGGTGTCGGACTGGACGGGTCGCCGGGTGCCGGCCGACGAGGTGCTCGCGGGCGCTTCGGGGGCGCAGGTCGCCTCGGCCGTCGTCGGGCCGGAGGAGGAGGACGCGCGGGTCGCGGCGCTCGACGCCTTCCTGCTGGGGCTGGGTCCGGAGGCCGATCCCGGGGCCGAGCGCGCGATGGCGCTGGTCGAGCAGGTCCGTACCGACCGTACGATCCGGCGCGTGGCCCAACTCGCGAGGGCGGAAGGGGTGTCGGCGCGCACGCTGCAGCGGCTCTTCGCGGCGTACGTCGGCGTCGGACCCAAGTGGGTCATCCTGCGCTACCGCATCCACGAGGCCCTGGAGCGGGCCGAGGCGGAGAGCCCCGACGGCGCCGGAAGCGAGCCGGACTGGGCGGCCCTCGCCGGCGAGCTGGGCTACAGCGACCAGGCCCATCTCGTACGGGACTTCACGGCGACGGTGGGTCTGCCACCGACGGCATACGCGGTGCATCGGGCCAGATGAGGACGGGTTTCCGAGGATCGTCGGCGGGGCGGTTCCCGGGCCGCTGTCGGACCCCGGGCGTACGGTGCGGTTCATGACGGACAAGACCCGGGCGAACAGGACACGGACGAGCACGACACCGGCGAGCACGACACCGGCGAGCAGGACAGCGGCGAGCAGGACAGCGATGGACGCGACAGCAGTGGTGCGGATCGAACCCTGGTCGGAGGGCGACTTCGACCTGCTCCGGGCGGCGAACACACCGGAGTTGATGCGGCACCTCGGCGGACCGGAGCCGGACGAGAAGCTGGCCGAGCGGCACAGGCGGTACGTGGCCTCGAGCGCGAACCGCCCCGGCGCGGGGCGGATGTACCGGGTGGTGCTGACGGACGGTGGCGAGGCGGTCGGCACGATCGGGTTCTGGGAGAGCGCCTGGCAGGGAGAGCCTGCGTACGAGACGGGCTGGAGCGTCCTGCCCGGCTTCCAGGGGCGCGGGATCGCCACGGCGGCGACACTCGCGGTCGTGGCAGAGGCTCGGGCGGCGGGCAAGCACCGGTATCTGCTCGCGTTCCCGTCCGTCGACAACGCTCCGTCGAACGGTGTCTGCCGCAAGGCGGGCTTCTCGCTGGTGGGCGAGTGCGAGGTGGAATACCCACCGGGCCGGCCTATGCGCAGCAACCACTGGCGCCTCGACCTCGAGCCCCAGGAGACGGCCCAGTGAGCGGAGTCCGTCGGAGGCAACTCCTCGGAGACAGGTCCTTGGGAAGCAAGTCCCTTGGAGGCGAGTCCCTCGAAGGCGGGCCGCCAGTCCGGGAGCTGACAGTAATTAACGGTATGGCGTGGCACATCCATTAGGCGATCCCTTAGCCTGGCCGTCGGCCTACACCACGGCCGCCGACGGAACAGAGGGGCTCACCAACGCGGACCGCCTGGCCGAGGTGCTGCACGGGCGCCGCAACGTCCCGGCCGTGCTCACCGGACACGCGCACACCCCGGCGGCGACCACCTGGGCAGGCCGCCCCCTGCTCGTCGCGCCCGGCGTCGTCTCGACGCTCCGGCTGCCCTGGGAGCCGGGCGAGGGCGTGACCGACCGCACGGCCCCGCCCGGAGTCGCCTTCCACGTCCTGGACGACGGCGGGCGTCGCGTGACGACCCATTTCAGGGTCGTCCCGTAGCCGGACGGACGGCTGAGGCCGCGACGGACCGGGCGGGACGGCGATCGGATCACCGGCCCCGGGCGGGGCCCGTGACGGCGGGCCGGGGGGACACGGGCCGTACGGCGGACGCGGTGCCGGACCCGGAGGTGCCGGGCGCCGGGAAAGCCGTGGCCTGCCGCGTCCGCCCAATGTCATCCTGGCGGCGTGAACGGACCCGAAATCCACATCAGTTTCGCCCCGGAACTGCGGCTCTTCGTCGCCGCGGAACGCCGGAACGGGCGGACACCGTTCGTCACGGACGGCTCATCGACGCTCGGGCATGTCGTCGAGTCCCTCGGCGTCCCGCTCACCGAGGCCGGGCGGCTCCTCGCGAACGGCATCCAGGTCCAGGTCTCCCACATCCCCGCCGCCGGCGAACACATCGAGGTGCTCGGCGTCGCCCGCCCGCAACACGTGCCGGGCGCGCCCCTCCGCTTCCTCCTCGACGTCCACCTCGGCACGCTGGCCCGGCGGCTCCGGCTGCTCGGCGTCGACGCGGCGTACGAGAGCGAGGACATCGGCGATCCGGCGCTGGCCACACTCTCGGCGCGCGAACAGCGCGTCATGCTGTCCCGCGACCGCGGCCTGCTGCGCCGCCGGGAGCTGTGGGCCGGTGCGTACGTCTACAGCGACCGCCCCGACGACCAGCTCCGGGACGTCCTGCAGCGGTTCGCTCCCGCCCTCGCCCCATGGACCCGCTGCACGGCCTGCAACGGTCCGCTCACCGACACGGACAAGCAAGCGGTCGAGCAGCACCTGGAACAGGGCACGCAGCGCTCGTACGACGTCTTCGCCCAGTGCACGGCGTGCGAACGCGTCTACTGGCGCGGCGCCCACCACGCCCGGCTGGAGGCGATCGTCGAGGGCGCCCTGCGCGAGTTCGGCAACGCGGCCGTCTGAGGCAGCGGCCATCTGAGGCAGCGGCCGTCCGAGCCGTGCCCACGGGCTCCCCGGCCACCGACTCCCCGCCTACGCAATCCCCGCCGACGGGCTCTCCGCGGTCAGATACCGCTGGATCGTGGGGGCCAGCCAGGCGATCACCTCCTCCTTGGTCATCTCGACCGCAGGCGGGACGCGCAGCACATAGCGAGCGAGCGCCATCCCCAGAATCTGCGATCCGACGAGCGCCGCCCGGCGCGGAACCTCGGCCGGATCGGGACAGACTCCGGCGGCTATCGGCAACAGCTGCGACGTGAAGATCTGCTGCATGCGCTCGGCGCCCGCGGCATTGGTGACACCGACGCGCAGCAGGGCCGTCATGACGTCGTCGTTCTCCCAGCGGTCGAGGAAGTGGGAGACGAGGACCGCACCGACGTGCTTGCCGGGCATCGCGCCCAACTCCGGCAACCGCAGCTCGATTTCGGAAGCGGCGGCAAACAGCCCCTCCTTGTTCCCGTAGTACCGCATCACCATCGACGGGTCGATGCCGGCATCCCGGGCGATGGCACGGATCGTGGCCCGCTCGTACCCGTCCGACGCGAAGCGCTCGCGGGCGGCAGCGAGGATCGCGGCGCGTGTGGCGTCCGAGCGGCGCGGCGTGGTGGCTGCTTCCGAATTCATGCCAACAACTGTAGGCCAACATGTGTTGACATGCCAGACCCCCCCGGCCTACATTTGCCAACAAGCGTTGACCTACAAGCGTTGGCAGGAGGCCCGCCATGACCGGCAAGTCCGGCACCAACAGCACGGACACCACCGATCGCACGACCGACGCCACCAGCTACGACACGGATGTCACGGTCGTGGGCGCAGGCCCGACCGGCCTGCTGCTCGCCGGCGACCTCGCGACCGCAGGGCTCCGGGTCACCGTCGTCGAGCGCCGCCCGGCCGGGGCCGGCAATCTGACGCGGGCCTTCGGAGTCCACGCCCGCACGCTCGAGCTGCTCGACGCACGCGGCCTCGCGGACGAGCTGGTGGAGACGGGCGCCCGGATGACCCGCCTGCGCTTCTTCGGCAGGCTCACCTTCGACCTGTCCCGGCTGCGGACCCGCTTCCCGTATCTGCTCGTCACTCCGCAGTACGAGGTGGAGCGCCTGCTCATGCGCCGGGCACTCTCCGCCGGCGCCGACCTCCGGTACGACACGGAGCTGCGCGGACTGCGCCAGGACGCCGAATCGGTGACCGCCGAGCTGCACAACAAGGAAGGGCAGGGCGAGCCGCTGCGCTCCCGCTATCTCGTCGGCACCGACGGAGTGCGCAGCTCCGTGCGCAAGACCCTCGGCCTGCCCTTCCCCGGCGCCTCCGTCATCCGCTCCATGGCCATGGCGGACGTCCGCCTCGCGACAGAGCCCGAGAGCCCCCTCCTCGCCGACGTCACCGGGGACGCGTTCGCCGTCATCGCCTCCTTCGGCGACGGCTGGTACCGGGTGATGGCCTGGAGGCGCAGCCACCAGCTGCCGGACAGCGCACCCGTCGAGCTGGAGGAGGTGCGCACCATCGTCCGCCAGGCCTTCGGCACCGACTTCGGCATGCGGGACGCCCGCTGGGTGTCCCGGTTCCACAGCGACGAACGCCAGGTCCCCGAGTACCGGAAGGGCCGAGTGTTCCTGGCCGGAGACGCGGCGCACGTCCACTCCCCGGCCGGTGGCCAGGGGATGAACACCGGAATGCAGGACGCGGCCAACCTGTCCTGGAAGCTCGCCGCGGTCCTGGGCGGCCACACGCGGGACGCCGAAGCCCTCCTCGACACGTACCAGTCGGAGCGGCATCCGGTCGGCAGGCAGGTGTTGCGCAGCAGCGGTGCGATCGTCCGCCTCGCCATGGCGCACACGACGCCCCAGCGCCTTGCGCGCGCCCTCTCGGCCCAGCTCCTCTCCGCGATACGGCCCGCATCGGACAGGGCGATGGGCATGATCTCGGGCATCGGCATCGCGTACGGCGCGGAGCGCGGCGCCCACCGGCTCACCGGAAGGCGAGCCCCGGACCTGGCACTCACGGAGGGCCGGCTCTACGAACTGCTCCGCAAGGGCGAGTTCGTCCTGATCACGTCCAGCGACAGCCCCACCAGGGTGTCGGCCGCGCCCGATGCCCCCGGCCCCGTCACCCGTGCCCACTGGCAGACCCCGCGCAACACATCCCTGCTGGTCCGCCCGGACGGATATATCGCATGGGCCCAGTACTGACCCCGGCCGGGGGCCGGGGCCCCGAACCCCGGCCCTCGGCTGTCGCCTCAGAACACGTATCCGTCGCCCGTCGCCGGCACCAGGACGGTGTGCTGGTCGTTCGCGTGGTTCTGGTCGATCGCACCATCGCTCCACGCCGTGGCGACGCCCACGACCACCTCGGTCGGGCTGCCCGCGGCCAGCAGGTCAAGAGCGATCCCGTGCCCCGCGCCGCCCGCCCGCAGCGCGCCGGTCCGGCACAGGATGACCCGGTCCCCACCCCACAGGCAGACGGGCGGCAGCGGCCCACCGCCCGTCACCGAGACCGGGACCGAGAAGCTCAGCCGTACGGTCGCGTCGGCCACCTGGGCCGGACCGTGGTTGTCGCTCTCCAGCCAGACACCGATCCGCCCGGCCCAGAGAGAGGCATGACCGTGGTGGGCCAGATCGGCCTCGGCCGCCGGCACCCGAACCCCTGCCGCACCTGCCGCTTCCGGCACGCGGTCACCGATGTCCGCACCCTCACTTACGCCTGCGGCCAGCACGACCATCGCCGCCGCGGCCGACGCCATGAGCAGAGTCCTACGCATCACCTGCATGCCCGAAAGATACCTATTATCCGCCCACGGAGCTGACTCCACGTCACCCCGGCGCGTCCCGCGCGGCCCGGACTCCTCCCGCTCCGCCAAGAAAGGCCGTCACCGGACACCCCCGCCCCAGATGGCACGCTGACTCCATACTCATCGCCCGATCCGCTTCCCTGTTCGCCGTCGCCGCAGTCTTCGAGATCGGCGGAGCCTGGCTCGTCTGGCAGGGCGTGCGCGATCACCGGGGCTGGATCTGGATCGGCGCCGGCGTCCTCGCCCTCGGCGTGTACGGCTTCGTCGCCACCCTCCAGCCGGATGCCCACTTCGGCCGCATCCTCGCCGCGTACGGCGGAGTGTTCGTCGCCGGCTCGCTCGCCTGGGGCATGGTCGCCGACGGCTGTCGCCCCGACCGCTGGGACATCGTCGGCGCGCTGGTCTGCCTGGCCGGCATGGCGGTGATCATGTATGCACCGCGCGGCCGCTGAGGGCCGCCTATCCTGGCCACTGGCACCGGTATCGATCACTTGCCCAAGGAGCCTCCATGACCGCCGCCCCCATCGCCGTCGTCACCGGAGCAAGCAGCGGCATCGGCGCCGCCACCGCGCGCGGGCTCGCCGCCGAGGGCTATCACGTCATTCTGACGGCCCGCCGCAAGGACCGTATCGAGGCCATCGCCGCCGAGCTCACCGAAGCCGGCCGCCAGGCCACGGCTTACACCCTCGACGTGACCGACCGCGCCGCCGTCGACGCCTTCGCCGCCTCTCTCGAGGGCCCCGCACCGGTCAAGGTGCTGGTCAACAACGCGGGCGGGGCACTCGGAGCCGACCCGGTCGCGACCGGAGACCCTGCCGACTGGCGCCAGATGTACGAGGTCAACGTTCTCGGCACCCTCCACATCACGCAGGCCCTGCTCCCCGCCCTCGCCGCCGGCGGAGACGGCACGGTCGTGGTCCTCACCTCCACCGCGGGCCACGCCACCTACGAAGGCGGCGCGGGCTACGTCGCCGCCAAGAACGGCGCACGCGTCCTCGCCGAGACCCTCCGCCTCGAAATCGTGGGCACCCCGGTCCGTGTGATCGAGATCGCCCCCGGCATGGTCAAGACCGAGGAGTTCGCCACGACCCGCTTCCGCGGCGACACCGAGAAGGCCGCCAAGGTCTACGAGGGCGTGGCGGAACCCCTCACCGCCGACGACGTCGCCGACACCATCACCTGGGCCGTCACCCGCCCCTCCCACGTCAACATCGACCTCCTGGTGGTCCGCCCCCGCGCCCAGGCCTCCAACACCAAGGTCCACCGCGAGCTCTGACGCCCCTTCCCCGACTGTTCGCGGCGTGTTCCCATGAGGGCGATCTTCCGGGAGGGGCACACATGCAGCAGTCGGGGAGCCGGCCGGCGTCGAAGCTGGCGTCGAATTCGGTCAACATCACGGTGGGCGCCGTCGTCGCAGGGCTCCTGACCTTCGCCGCGTTCACACCAACGGCCTTCCGTGACGACACCGCGACGCCCGAGGCTCCCGGTGAGGCCGTCATGCTCCTGGGGCCGGATACGCCCGCAGACACCGCCTGGCGGGACGGGACGGGCGGCACGCTCGTCCTGAACGGGGACGGTTCCTTCGTGTCCACCGGCGTCTGCGGCAGGTTCACGGAGCACCACGACAACGGGCTCCTCGTCACCTCCGTGGTCCCGCGCAGATCGGGTTCCGGAACCTGGACCCTGGGCTCTTCCGACGCCCCCGGAACCCAGGTGCACCTCAGCCACACAGGCGCTTTCCGGGCGACCGCCGAATTCGACGTGCGCAAGATCGACGGCGTCCTGCATCTGTGGACCACCACCGTCCAGAACCTGGGCACCGACGCTGAAGTGGAGATCGACTCCTGCCTGCTCACCGAGAAGCCCTGAACCCTTCCGGCACCACGAAGCCCCGGACCGTGACCGGTCCGGGGCCCTGGCAGCGCGCGTGCGCAACGGCCGGAGCGGCAGGCGGTTCACGTGCCCTCTGCCTCAGTCAGGGATCGAGGAGTGGTGACCGTAGTCCCCGACGGCCACGGTCACCCTCGAAGCGCAGTGCGGGCAGCGGTCCTCGGAGAAGTCATCGGGGAAGTGTCAGCCTGGTGGCAGCGGTGACACGGTCACCTCGCCTCGAATGCGCTCACGTCCCCGGGCTCGGTCTCCAGCGCTTGGCGGTCGAATTTCAGCATGGCGAGGAAGAACAGCCCTCCCACGAGGAGCAGGCCGACCACGATCATGACGGAGACGAGCGCCTCCCGCGGTGCCACCAGCACAAACAGCGCGACGAGTGTCCACACCAGCGCGCAGATCGCGACCGGCAGCTCGAAGCGCCCGAGGTCGAACGCGCCCTTCCTGCGATCCAGTCGTCCGCGAACCGTCAGGTAGAGGACGATCGTCGAGCCGTAGATGACCGCCGGCAGGATCGTCGATGCCGTGATCAGCTCCAGCAGTGCGGCACCCGGCAGCGCGACCATCAGGATGACTCCCAGGACGAAGATCAAGATCGTCGCCGGGATCGGCGTATGCGTGCGCGGGTTGACCCGCCGCATCAGCCGGTACGCAGGGAAGCGTGAGTCGCGCGACATCGCGAAAACAAGCCGCGAGCACGCGACCATCACCACGATCCCGGCACCGAAGAACGCGAACGTGATCGCGACCAGCAGCGTCCTCTCCATCGCCGGACCGAGGTGATCGCGCATGATCGCCGCGACCGGCGAGCCGTCGGCGCTGATCCGGGGGATGTCGTCGATCGCGACGGTGAGCGTGATCAGAAACAGCATTCCCAGAAGCCCGGCCGCCACGACAGATCCCACGATCGCACGTGGGACGGTGCGATAGGGATCCTTGGCCTCCTCGGCCAGGTTCGCCGCGGAGTCGAAGCCGACGAGTGTGGCAAGGCCCATGATCATCGCGAGCATCAACCCGCCGCCGACGGCGAAATAGTCGGGGGCGTTCTCGGCGACACCGCGCGAGGTGAGGTTGCCGGCTGCGCCGTTGCCCGTGATCGCCACAGCAATGACGAGCGCGATCGCCACCACCACGACAAGTGTCAGTTCGAGTCCCACCGCGGCTGCGTTGATCATGCTGACGAGGCGCGTGGAGGCCACTGCGAGCAAGGTCTGGACGAGCAGCACCACCAGCGTGATCAGGCGCGCGGTGCCCTCGTCCGGCTCGATCCCGGCGAGCGGCATGAATGCCTGGCTCGCCAGCGCATTGTCGATCGCAACCACGGCGATCGCCAGGTAACAGAAGGTCAGCCAACCGAACCCCCAGCCGATCTTCGGGTTGGCCAGCCGTGAGGCCCACTGGTAGGAGGAGCCGCTGAGCGGGATGCGGGCCGCGAACTGCGCGACCACCAACGCCACCAGGGTCTGCCCCACCGCCGCGATGATCCAGAGCCAGATCCCGACCGGCCCCGCGGACAGCAGCACTTCGTCGTACGTCGCGAAGATGCCGACCGCCACCGAGATGAACGCGAACGAGATCGCGAACACCTGAAAGGAGCCGAGCGTCCGTTTCAGCTCCTGCTGGTAGCCACCGAGCCCGACGGAACTCTCGTTGCCCTGCGCACCCGTCGATACTTCGGCCACCTCGGCCACCACGCCTTCCCTCGGGGCCGTCGGCCACCTCACACCCCTGTGGGTTTCACGACCAGCGTCATATCCTCATCCGCCATGTCATGTTTTTCCAGATACGACACGTTTGCGGGATTTGCACACGCGCGAGATCGGTCAGCGCCGAAGCCCTCGGGGCCTGCCGGACGGCATTCCACGCCCCACGTCTGCTCCTCGCACGTCCCGGGTGCAGCCGGGTTCAGTCGTTGCAGCCGGGGCCACGGCTCGGGTCGACGCACGTGTTGATTCCGCGTCCACCGTCGTTGCGGTTCGTGCCCGGCCCGCCGTCCAGGGCGTCATCGTGGGCTTCCCCGAAGAGCCGGTCGTTACCCGCGTTACCGAAGAGCTCGTCGTTGCCCCTTCCGCCACGGAGCTCGTCGTTGCCCCTTCCACCGAAGAGGGCGTCGTTGCCCAGGAAAGCAAGGAGCCGGTCGTTGCCCGAGCCACCGGAAAGCTTGTCGTTGCCTGTTTCACCGTGGAGCTCGTCGTTGCCCGAATCACCACGGAGGTCGTCGTTTTCCCAGCCGCCGAAGAGCTGGTCGTCGCCCGAGCCACCGAAGAGCTGATCGTTGTCCCTGTCCCCGTTGAGGGTGTCGTTGCCCGAGCCACCGCAGACGAGGTCGTTCCCCCCGAGTGCGAAGACCGTGTCATTGCCTCCGAGCGCGAAGATGACGTCGTTCTTCTCGGTGCCGAAGATGACGTCGTTCTTCTCGGTGCCCACTCTGGTGGGTCTGGCGTCCTCACAGGTCGAGTCGTTCCAGGTGGTCGCGGTGCTCGCGGTGTTCGAGGTGGTCGATTCAATGGCTCGCCTCGGTGTTCCGGGTGCGGCGGCCGTTGTGGAACTGGAAAAGACGAACAGCCCTCCGACGACGAGGACAATGAGTGCGGGCAGCGACCGGGCACTGGCACGGCGCCGGCCGGAGCACCCAGTCCGAGCCGTCATCGGCCGGTCGTCGTCAAAGGGGCGGATCTCGAACATGGCTCGGCCGTCTCCTGAGTGAGGTGCGCAGCTGTCCCTCACAGAAAGTCACACTCGCGCCCAGCCCGCTCCGGCGCCCAGGAGGGGCCGCATTCGCCCACGAGTCGTTTTCGCAGGTCACGGCGATATACCGTGCCACCACAAGCACTCCTTCGGTCGCCACCCGCACGGACCTGTCGGGAAAACAGGGGTCGGCCCGGGGAAACCGACCGCCCTGCGGAGGCTCCGTAGGCCGGCACAACGATCGGAGTGGCCGCTGCGGTCCGTAGCACGGTCGCCCTGAGGAGGCGCCCCTCGAAGACGGACAGGTCCACCTCCTCACCGGGGTCCCTCGGCTCCAGAGCCGGAACCGAGCCGTCGGAGTCCTTGCGGACGAAGACGAAGACGAAGACGGGGGCCGAGGCCAAGAATGCGGATGCGGATGCGGATGCGGATGATTCCGCGGTCGACCGGATCGAGGAGCGGGCAAAGCCCGCGCCGGTCATGCGCTGGCACGGGAACTCGACCACCAGGTGCTCGACAGGCCGTCTCTGTCGACCACCTGTGACCCGCACCTCAGCCCTTCACGCAGATGACCTGCTTCAGCTTCGCCACGATCTCCACCAGGTCCCGCTGCTGGTCGATGACCTTCTCGATCGGCTTGTAGGCACCCGGGATCTCGTCCACGACACCGGAGTCCTTACGGCACTCCACGCCCCGCGTCTGCTCCTCCAGATCCCGCGTCGAGAAGCGCCGCTTCGCCGCGTTGCGGCTCATTCTGCGGCCCGCGCCGTGGGAGGCCGAGTTGAAGGACTTCTCGTTCCCGAGGCCCTTCACGATGTACGAGCCGGTACCCATCGAGCCCGGGATGATCCCGAAGTCGCCGGACCCCGCCTTGATCGCCCCTTTGCGGGTGACCAGCAGGTCCATACCCTCGTACCGCTCCTCCGCCACATAGTTGTGGTGACTACAACTGACTTCCTCGGTAGGCCGAGTTCGCGGTGGGATACTCAGCCGCCACCTTGAAGATGCTGCCGCAGCCTCGCACCTCGCGGAGCCGAAGAGGTACGCGATGCCTTCCGCGAGCTTGTCCTGACCACCTCCCACGGCCGCGTCGTGTATCCGTCGGCCCGCTCCGTGCAGCTCATCCACGCCAATGGGCCGAACGGGGGGCACCCGCTCCGTGTGCGGGTGCCCCCCGGCCTTGGCACGCGGAGTGCGCGGATTTGATGGTGCCCGGCCCACGGCACACGGTGTGTGCTACACGCACCCTCCGTCACGGGTGCACGCGGCGCTGTCCTTCAGCTGGTAGCCGGAGCCGTCGTCCGCGTAGTAGTCGACAACGACGCGCTGCGCGCCCTCGTCCACCAGCGAGAAGTCGAGTGTCTGCGGTCCGAACGGATGGTCACCCGCGGAGCAGAACTTTGTCGTCGAGCCGGACTTGACCGACCCGTCCGCGCCGGTCGCGGTCAGCAGGACATAGCGGCAGCCGCTCGCCACGCGGTTGTTGCCGACGAACGTCACCGACCGTTCCAGCCAGTGCAGTTCACCCGCCGCGACGCTCGCCCCGTGCGTCAGCCGGAACTCGGCGATCTCGTCCCGTGCCCCGCTGTCGGTGACACAGCCGCCGCGCGTGCACTTCTGCGTCTCCTTCGTCGCGTACGTGAGCCCGCCGTCCTCGGACGCCCAGTACGTGACGACGACATCTCTGGGGGCGACGTCCACGAAGTCGAACTTGACCGGGCCGAAGGGGTGATCACCGGCAGAGCAATGGCGGGTGGTGGTAGCCCGCTGCACGGACCCGTCAGCCCCAGTGGCGATCATCTCGACAAAGCGGCAGCCGCTGGCCACATGATTGTTGCCGTTCACGGTGACGGACCGGTTGTACCAGGTCACCGACCCGGCGCCGACACTCGCACCGTGCTCCGTACGGAACTCGGTCACCCAGTCCGCCGCCGCGTTGTCGGTGACACAGCCGGTGCTGGTGCACTTCTGAGTCTCCTTCGTGGCGTACGTGCGTCCGCCGTCCTCGGACGCCCAGTACGTGACGACGACGTCGCGGGGGGCGACATTCACGAAGTCGAACTTGACCGGGCCGAAGGGGTGATCACCGGCAGAGCAATGGCGGGTGGTGGTAGCCCGCTGCACGGACCCGTCAGCCCCAGTGGCGATCATCTCGACGAAGCGGCAGCCGCTTTCTACGTGGTTGTTGCCGGTGATGCTCGCCGACCGGTTGTACCAGTTCACCTCGCCGGCGCCGACACTCTGGCCGTGGGCCACCTTGAAACCGGTCACCGGGCCCGGATCCCGCGGCGTGCTGACACAGGTCCCGCCGAGTCGGGTGCATTGGACAGTGCCCTTCGTGGTGTAGGGGCCGGACACCTCGTCTGCTACCCAATAGGTGACCTGGACATGGGTCGGTGTGGCAGCTCCGGCGTAGTCAAGATATTGGTTGAAATTTCGCATACCGGTCGGAGCTCCGGGGTTCGGCTCCGGTGTCATGCCGACACAGAACGGGCTTGTCGTACCACGGCGTTTCGTACCGTCGGGCAGGAACGCGACGAATTCCGCATACCGACATCCGCTGACCACGTGATTGACGCCCATGAACGCGACCCGCTGGAGCCCGTTGTACCAGCGCAGGCTGCCCGAGGCAGAGCTGTTGCCATGCGGCACGCGAAACTTCGAGAACGGGTTTATCTCCGAGGCGTCGATCCCTGGCCGCAGCTCGGAGATCGACACCATGTCGAAGACGCCCCAGTAGTCCTGATCACGGGCTTGGTCCGGGTTCTGCCCGCCGCCACTAGGCGTCACATGGGTGAATGCCTCGACGCCGACCCAGCCCTGGAAGCGCCCGAGGTCATCGACGACCTGGAGCATCGGCCGCGGGTGGGAGTTGTAGGCGTAGCAGGCAGGATCTTCCTTCTCCGTCGCGGCCAAGCCCTCGCACCAGTACTCCTCAATGTTGCGCCGTCCCCCACCGATCTCGCCGATGTACCGGACCCGGTTGTAGCCTTCGGTCGACTTCCCGCAGATTGAGGCGCCGGGCTGGAGATAGCCGATGCACTCGGCCTCCGAGCAGTGCTTCCACGGGTCGTTCGGGTTGTCACCTTTGGAGCTGGAGCCGCTGAACGTCCAGTCGCCACCCGCACCCTCGCGGTGCACGCCGTTGCCATTGGCCACCACGAACGCACCCCGGTATCGCTCGTCGTGTGTGAGGAGCTCACTCATCGATGCCCGGCTTTCCGATCCCAGCGACGCCTTACTGCCGTATCCGACACCAAAGGTGGCGCCGTAGTCGGAGAAGACGCCGTCGGCCGGAATCGTCACGGCGGGGTCTATCTTCCCGTCAGACGTTGTCTTGTAGAAGGTGGGGCTGACGATGCGTGCAACGCCACCACTCGCAAGTCCGGCCTCCAGGTTCCAGTACTCGGAGAACTCATCTCCCAGATCCACCCCGTCCCGGTTCGTCTGCCAGGTGACGGCGAGCGTCTTGCCGTCGTCAAGGTAGCTGTAAACGCCCCGGTAGCCGAGCGGAGGCCCATCCGCGGTGTGGTAGCCCTCCACGGTTCTTATCTGGCAGGCTGGCACATCTCCGCCGCAGTCCGCCGCCATGGCGTTCTCCCGTATCGGCAGCGTGCCCTGGTGCCAGAACCAGAAGTTGGTGCTGACGGTGCCGTCATCGTGGAACTCGTAGTACCCGAGGCGTACCCAGTTCTGGTAGACGCCCCCCTCCGTCGTGTCGAGGCCGCCGACCGAGACCACCCAGTTGTTCTTGTCGCCCGGAAGTGCCTGGGCCGCCTGTGCGGGTTCCGCCGACACCAGTGTCGCCGCGAGCAATACGAGTGCGCCGAGCAGCGTGACCGCCGCCCGTCGCAAAGGGCTCGCCGTGTTGTTGTCCTTCATTTTCCCCCTCTTCGGCCCCCCCGAATTGCCGGGGAAGGCGCGCGCTCGAACAAGCGCGCCAGCGCATCATAGGAACAACGAGCCTCGCCGACGCCCTCCGCCGCATGCGCGGGATGGTCGGTGTCGTGCGGCGCCCCACGCTGGTGCGGTAGGGGCATGACCCAGATATGCCGGAAACCCGCCCGCTCAGGGGATCCACTTGTGCTTGCCTCCGCCGAGCCATCTCACGACAGCGGGATCGTCGAGGTGGAGATGGGTCAGCCCCGCCTGGCGCGCCAGCCTGATCACATCCAGCATGTTGTAGGCAGGCCAGGCCACCTCCCGTTGATCTCCACCAGGCGGTACGGCGGGCCGCCCTGCAGGACGCCGAGGCCGATGATGGGGGCGGGGTGGAACGCCTCTTGAGCATCGTTGGTCATGCTTACAGCGTGTGACAGGGGCGCGACGCGTCCTTTGCCCCTGGGTCAGAGATATTGCCTGATCAGATGGCTACGAACTCGACAGGAAAGGCCCAAAAGTCAGCCTCTGTCATCCGTGTTCACCGGCCGCCTGCGGCCCCTCTCACGCCGCCAGACAACTCGTCCCGGGTGGAGCCAGATCAACTTCGTACGTCCGGTGGAGCCGGACGCAGCCGGTACACCGGGGCCGGCACGGCACAAGTGCTTACAGACACCCCAACGAGCAGAAGGTCCCGGCCTGCCTTCAGCCCGGGACCCATCGCAGACGTGGAGTGCTGTCCTCAGCCCTTGACGCAGATGACCTGCTTGAGCTTCGCGACCACCTCGACCAGGTCCCGCTGCTGCTCCATCACCTTCTCGATCGGCTTGTACGCACCCGGGATCTCATCCACGACGCCCGAGTCCTTACGGCACTCGACGCCCCGCGTCTGGTCCTCCAGGTCCTTCGTAGAGAACTTCCGCTTCGCAGCGTTCCGGCTCATCCTGCGGCCGGCACCGTGCGAGGCAGAGTTGAACGACTTCGGGTTGCCCAGGCCGCGGACGATGTACGAGCCGGTACCCATCGAGCCCGGGATGATCCCCCACTCCCCCGAGCCCGCGCTGATCGCTCCCTTACGGGTGACCAGCAGATCCATCCCCTCGTAACGCTCTTCACTGACATAGTTGTGATGGCAGCTGATCACGCCAGGGCGGTACTCGACGGTCCTCATCTGACCTTCGGCATCTTCCTGCTGGCAGGAGATGACCGGCTCGAAGGTCACCCTGGCCTTCCTGAACTCCCTGCGGACGACCTCCTGGAAGAGCCCCATCATGATTGCGCGGTTGTACTTCGCGTACTCCTGCGCCCAGAAGAGGTCGTGCCGGTACGCCGCCATCTGCGGGGTGTCCGCGACGAACACCGCCAGGTCGCGATCGACCAGGCCCTGGTTGTGCGACAGCTTCTGGGCCTCGCCGATGTGGTACTCGGCGAGCTCCTTGCCGATGTTCCGGGAGCCGGAGTGCAGCATCAGCCAGACCGAGCCCGACTCGTCGAGACAGAACTCGATGAAGTGGTTGCCGCTGCCGAGCGTGCCCATCTGCTTCGCCGCCCGCTCCCGACGGAACTTGACCGCGTCGGCCACCCCGTCGAACCGCGACCAGAGGTCACCGAACCCCGGCGCGTGGAGCCCGTACACCAGGCCCGGGTCGACCGCCTCGTCGTGCATGCCGCGTCCCACCGGGATCGCCCGCTCGATCTTCGACCGGAGCCGGGAAAGATCTCCGGGGAGATCGTTCGCGGTGAGCGAGGTCTTCACGGCCGACATTCCGCAGCCGATGTCGACACCGACCGCCGCCGGACAGACCGCCCCGCGCATCGCGATCACCGAGCCAACCGTCGCGCCCTTGCCGTAGTGCACGTCCGGCATCACGGCGAGTCCCTTGATCCAGGGCAGTGTGGCGACATTCTGCAGCTGCTGCATCGCGCCGCTCTCAACTGTGGACGGGTCCGTCCACATACGGATGGGGACCTTCGCCCCCGGCACTTCTACGTACGACATACTTCCTCGATTCCCCCGATAAGCCTGAAAACGCAAAAACCGTAGCCAAGGTCGGCGAAAGGGAAAGCGGACCGGCGTTCACAGCTGCGCGTGCGATACACATTGTGTCCATCGGCCTGCCTCGGGCGGCAACCAGATTTCCCGCTCGAGCACGTCGGAACACGGCAGCACGCGACAGAAGGAGCTCGGTACCGTGCAGCGAAAGGCGTACGTCCCCGCCCTGGCGGCGCTCCTCGTCGCGCTCGCGGCCGGCTGCACCGGCGGATCCGGTGACGACGGCTCCACCGCCGACGCCCAGCCGGGCGACTCCCCGGGCTCCGTCGCCGCACCCGGCAAGTACCGCACGCTCTACGAGCCCTGCGGCGCGGTCGAGCGCTCCACCCTCAGGAACCTGCTCCCGGGCACGGCCGAGCTGCCCGAGGAGCAGCAGGAGAAGGTGTACCAGGGGACGGCGGCCGTCACGTACGACACCGACCGCCGCGTCGGCTGCAGCTGGAAGGCCGACGCGCCGGACGCCTCGCACCACCTCCGCATCGACGTCGAGCGCGTCGTCTCGTACGACACGGACGTCAGCGACGACGACCGGGCGCAGGAGGTCTACGCCCGCAAGAAGGACGCGGCGCAGCTTCCGGCCCCCGCGGACCCGCGCGACGAGAAGGCCCAGCAGCCGCCGGCCGCGACCGGCGCCCCGACCCCCACGAGCGGCACCGCCGCAGGCACCACGGGCACCACCACCGACACCTCAGGCACCAACGCTCCCACAGGCACCCCCTCCGGCACCATCGAGGGCCTCGAGCCCCGGGAGCTCGACGGCCTCGGAGACGCGGCCTTCCTCGACGACGCCCTCACCCGGGCCGGTTCCACCGCGCAGCACCGGACCGTGAGCGTGGTGTTCCGCACATCGAATGTGATCGTGACCATCGAGTACATCGAGCAGCCCGCACGTACGACAGAGATCCCGGACAGCAAGGAACTCCAGGAAAAGGCGCAGGCCCTGGCCCGGAATCTGGCCGAGCGCTTCAACGAGTAGCGCGCCCTCCGCCTGCCCGGCACCGGCCCGGCGACCGCCTGTCCGCGCCGCCGGGTTCCCGCACCCGATCCCGCGGGATGCCCCCGGCGTCGTAACGTGTCGGCGTACCGTGGCCGGCCGAAGGCTCCGTGCCGACCGGCCGCCCGGCCGTCCGTCACGTCCCGCACACCGGCGGACCGTACGACACACCGAGTGAAGGAACCATGCACCGATCAGCCCCGCGACTCACCCGCATACTCGCCTGCGCCGCCGTCCCGGTGATGCTCGTCGTCGCCGGATGCTCGTCGGACTCCGGCGGCGAGGACAAGTCCTCCGGATCGAGCTCCTCCTCCGCGGCGTCCCCCGACGCGAAGCAGTCCGAGGCGACCGTCGCGCAGGCGAAGTTCGCCAAGCTGCCCGAGCCCTGCAAGACGATCGCCTCGAAGACGATCACCGAGCTGGTGCCGAAGGCGAAGAACAAGGCCGGTACGGCGGGCAGCTCCAGCGACACGACCGCCCGCGGCAGCTGCTCCTGGAACGGCCTGGAGGACAAGGGCACCAAGGGCTCGAACTACCGCTGGCTCGATGTCTCCTTCCTGCGGTACGAGTCCGACCCCGGCCTGGGCAGCGGCGAGAAGCGCGCCACGGACGCGTACGCCAAGGAGATCGCCAAGGCCGAGGGCACGGACGGTGCCAAGAACGTCAAGACGTCGCCCGCGACGGGCATCGGCGACCAGGCGACGTCGATCAGCTACGACCTGAACAAGACGGGCGAGACGTTCAAGTACGCGACGGTCGTTGCCCGTACGGGCAACGTCGTCGTCACGCTCGGATACAACGGGGCGGGCTACGCCGGGGCGAAGACCCCGGACGCGGCGGCGATGATGAAGAGCGCGGTCAAGGCGGCGAAGGAGGCTGCGGCCTCCGTCGCGGCGGCCAACAAGTAGGCGGCCGGAACTCGGGGCGCGGCGCATGTGCCCCACCCCCACACACATCCCACCAACACGCCCGTCAAAGGCTGTTGAACACACGGCCGCGAGCCTGGGCCACCTCCCCGGAGGCCCGGGCTCCGCAGCCGTGTGCCAGGCTTGGCCCGCGCCGATTCGGATGCGGCGGCGCCGGAATTCGATCCGAAATTCGATATCGGGAGGGGATCGCGGGTGGCCGCGATGCAGCTGACACGCACGCACCGCATACTCATCGGGGTCGTCGTCGCCGGAGCGGTGATCATCGCCGCGATCGGTTTCGCCGGGTCCTACGCCGCCGTACGCGAGCTCGCCGAGCAGAAGGGCTTCGGCGCCTTCTCCCTGGTCTTCCCCATCGGCATCGACGCGGGCATCTGTGTGCTGCTCGCCCTCGACCTGCTGCTGACCTGGATCCGTATCCCCTTCCCGCTGCTGCGCCAGACGGCGTGGCTGCTGACGGCGGCGACGATCGCGTTCAACGGCGCCGCCGCCTGGCCCGACCCCCTCGGCGTCGGCATGCACGCCGTCATCCCCGTGCTCTTCGTGGTCTCCGTCGAGGCCGCCCGGCACGCGGTGGGCCGGATCGCGGACATCACGGCGGACAAGCACATGGAGGGCGTGCGGCTCACCCGCTGGCTGCTCTCACCCATACCGACGTTCCGGCTGTGGCGGCGCATGAAGCTGTGGGAGCTGCGCAGCTACGAGCAGGTCATCAAGCTGGAGCAGGACCGGCTGATCTACCAGGCCCGCCTCCAGGCCCGCTACGGCCGCGCGTGGCGGCGCAAGGCGCCGGTCGAGGCATTGATGCCGCTGCGGCTCGCGAAGTACGGCGTTCCCCTGGCGGAGACCGCGCCCGCCGGCCTCGCCGCCGCCGGGATCGAGCCGGCGCTGCTGCCGCCGAACCCCGCGCCTGCCGCAGTGCTGCCCGCGGCCCCTGCACCGGCTCCGATTCCGGTCGCGGCTCCGCAGGGATGGCCCGAGGAGTATCCGCAGGCCCACCCCGACGAGCAGCAGCTGCCGCAGGGCGGTGACATCGGCCAGGGCTCCCACGAGAGCCCCTGGTTCAACGCGGTGCCGCAGGTCACGCAGGAGGCGTACGAGAACGCGTACAACCCGACGTACGTCGAGGGCCTGGAGCCGACTCCGGTCGCGGTCCCGGCCGGCCCGGAGGCCATGCCCGTCGGCGCCCCGGGGCCCGGCCACGGTGCCATCCCGGGCCCGCGCGCCGAGCAGGATCCGGCGTACGAGCAGGCCGCCGAGGGCATGGACGAAGAGCCGCTGCCCCTGGAGGACTCGGACTTCGCCGAGATGGCGTACCCGGTCTTCAAGGAGTACGTGGACCTTCACGGCCGGTTTCCGAGCAACGACCAGCTCGACATAACCCTGGCCGACGTCCACGGCATCAGCCACCCGCGCAGTGGAAGCCTGCTGCGCGGCCTGATGTCGCAGTTCCAGAACCGCTACCAGGCCGATCTCGAGGCGGAGCACATCGCGTAGTGACCGGGGGCTTCGCCCCCGGATCCGCTACTCCCTCCGGCCCTGCCCCGACCGGTGGGCAGGCTCGTTCCGAGCCGGTCCCGCCGAGGGCGGACGCGCGACAACGGACACGCACGCGCGAACGGACACCCTCGCCCCGGGCCGAAGCCCGGAGCAAGGGCGGGGACGTCAGGCCCCGAGCAGCTTCCGCACCCGCTCCGCCCCGACCGCCAGCAGGAGCGTCGGCAGTCGCGGCCCCGTCTCACGGCTGACCAGCAGGCGGTACAGCAACGCGAAGAACGAACGCTGGGCGACCTTCAGCTCCGGGGTCGGCTTGGCGTCCGGCTCCAGGCCCGCCATGACCTTGGGGACGCCGTAGACGAGCGTGGTGAGCCCGTCCAGCGACCAGTGCGAGTCCAGCCCTTCCAGGAGCAGCCGCAGCGACTCCCGGCCCTCGTCGTCGAGCGAGCCGAGCAGCTCGGTGTCGGGCTCGGAGCGGACGACCGTGCGGGCGTCGGCCGGGACCTGGGTGGTGATCCAGTTCTCGGCACGGCCGAGGCGCGGCTGCACCTCGCCGAGCGACGCCAGCGGGTTCGCCGGATCGAGTTCGCCGAGGATCCGCAGGGTCTGCTCGTCGTGACCGGCCGTGATGTCGACGACCGAGGCGAGCGTCCGGTACGGCAGCGGGCGCGGCGTGCGCGACAGCTCACCGGCGGCGGTGCGCACCGCGCGGGAGTGCGCGGCGGCGTCGGCCGGCAGTGCGGAGCCGTCCGCGACCTTGGACTCCAGCTTGTCCCACTCGTCGTAGAGCCGCTGGATCTCCTGGTCGAAGGCGATCTTGAAGGACTGGTTGGGCTTGCGGCGCGCGTACAGCCAGCGCAGCAGCGGCGCCTCCATGATCTTCAGCGCGTCCGCGGGCGTGGGCACGCCACCACGGGACGACGACATCTTCGCCATGCCGGAGATGCCCACGAAGGCGTACATCGGGCCGATGGGCTGCACGCCGCCGAAGACCTCGCGGACGATCTGCCCGCCCACGACGAACGACGACCCGGGCGACGAGTGGTCGACACCGCTGGGCTCGAAGATCACACCCTCGTACGCCCAGCGCATCGGCCAGTCGACCTTCCAGACCAGCTTGCCGCGGTTGAACTCGCTCAGCCGGACCGTCTCGGAGAAGCCGCACGCCGTACAGGAGTACGTCAGCTCGGTCGTCGCGTCGATGTACTCCGTGACGGTCGTCAGGTCCTTCTCGCAGTTGCCGCAGTACGGCTTGTACGGGAAGTAGCCCGCGGAGCCGCCGCTGCCGTCGTCCTCGCTCGCCGCGCCGGAGCCCTCCTCGGCCTCCAGCTCGGCCTCGTCCAGGGGCTTCTGCTGCTTCTTCGCCTGGGCCTTGGCCTTCGTCCGGTACTGGTCGAGGATGCCGTCGATCTCGGCCCGGTGCGTCATCGCGTGCAGGATCTGCTCGCGGTACGCACCTGACGTGTACTGCTCGGTCTGGCTGATCGGCTCGTACTCGACACCCAGCTCGGCGAGGGACTCGACCATCGCGGCCTTGAAGTGCTCCGCCCAGTTCGGATACTCCGAGCCCCCGGGCGCCGGGACCGAGGTCAGCGGCTTGCCGATGTGCTCGGCCCAGGAGCCGTCGACGCCGGGGACCTCTTCCGGCACCTTGCGGTAGCGGTCGTAGTCGTCCCAGGAGATCAGGTGGCGGACCTCGTGCCCCCGCCGGCGGATCTCGTCCGCGACGAGGTGCGGGGTCATGACCTCGCGGAGGTTGCCCAGGTGGATGGGCCCGGACGGCGACAGGCCAGAGGCAACGACGACCGGTTTCCCGGGCGCACGCCGTTCCGACTCGGCGATGACATCGTCCGCGAAACGGGAGACCCAGTCGGTCTCGGTGCTGCTCTGAGCCACGATCGGCACGTCCTTGAATGCTTGAGTCTGTCGAAGCTGGCGTAAGCCATTCTCCCAGACGGAACAACCGGCCCTGTGTTGTCCACAGGCGCGCGGTTCGGCGGAGAAACAGGTTGCTCCCCCATGGGACACTTGACCACTGAATAAGCACGACCACCCACTGACAGGAACGGAAGCTCATGGCCTCGGTCCCTTCCCTCGCTTCGACCGTTCAGCAGCGCCTCGCGGACGCCCTCTCGGCAGCCCTGCCGGAGGCCGGCTCCGCCGACCCGCTGCTGCGACGTAGCGACCGGGCCGACTTCCAGGCCAACGGCATCCTGGCACTGGCCAAGCGGCTCAAGGGCAACCCGCGCGAGCTGGCGGCCAAGGTCGTCGACGCGATCCCGGCCGACGACGTCCTGAAGGAGATCGAGGTCTCCGGCCCCGGATTCCTGAACATCACGATCACCGACGAGGCGATCGTGAGGACCCTCGCCGCCCGCGCGGCCGACGACCGGCTGGGCGTTGCGTACGCCACCGGCGCCGGCACGACCGTGATCGACTACGCCCAGCCGAATGTGGCGAAGGAGATGCACGTCGGGCATCTGCGCTCCGCCGTGATCGGCGCCGCGATGGTCGAGATCCTCAAGTTCACCGGCGAGAAGGTGATCCGGCGCCACCACATCGGCGACTGGGGCACCCAGTTCGGCATGCTCATCCAGTACCTGATCGAGCACCCCCACGAGCTGGACCACAAGGACGAGGGCACCGTCTCCGGCGAGGAGGCCATGTCCAATCTGAACCGGCTCTACAAGGCCTCGCGTGGCCTCTTCGACTCCGACGAGGAGTTCAAGGACCGGGCGCGCCGCCGGGTGGTCGACCTCCAGGCGGGCGACAAGGAGACGCTCGCCCTGTGGCAGCGTTTCGTCGACGAGTCGAAGATCTACTTCTACTCGGTCTTCAACAAGCTCGACATGGAGATCGACGACGTTGACGTCGTCGGAGAGTCCGGCTACAACGCCATGCTGGCCGAGACCTGCCGACTGCTCGAGGAGTCGGGCGTCGCGGTCCGGTCGAACGGCGCGCTGTGCGTCTTCTTCGACGACGTGAAGGGCCCCGACGGCAACCCGGTCCCGCTGATCGTCCAGAAGTCCGACGGCGGCTACGGCTACGCGGCGACGGACCTGTCCGCGATCCGCGACCGTGTCCAGAAGCTGGGCGCGACCACGCTGCTGTACGTCGTGGACGCCCGCCAGTCCCTCCACTTCAAGATGGTCTTCGAGACCGCGCGCCGCATCGGCTGGCTGAACGACGACGTCAAGGCCGTCCAGCTTGCCTTCGGCACCGTCCTGGGCAAGGACGGCAAGCCGTTCAAGACCCGTGAGGGCGAGACGGTGCGGCTGGTGGACCTGCTGGACGAGGCGATCGAGCGGGCGACGGCGGTCGTCGCCGAGAAGAAGGAGAAGGCGGGCCTGACCGACGAGGAGGTCGTCGAGAACGGCCTGTATGTCGGCATCGGCGCCGTGAAGTACGCGGACCTGTCGACATCGGCGGTACGGGACTACAAGTTCGACCTGGACCAGATGGTGTCGCTGAACGGCGACACGTCCGTCTACCTCCAGTACGCGTACGCCCGTATCCAGTCGATCAAGCGCAATGCCGGCGGCCGGAAGCCGGTCGCCCACCCGGAGCTCGAGCTGGCCCCGGCCGAGCGTGCTCTCGGCCTCCACCTGGACCAGTTCGGCGAGGTGCTGGCCGAGGTCGCGACCTCGTACGAGCCGCACAAGCTTGCGGCGTACCTGTACCAGTTGGCGTCGCTTCTCACGACGTTCTACGACCAGTGCCCTGTGGTACGGCCGGAGCCACCCCTGGAGGTCGGGGAGAACCGGCTCTTCCTCGTCGACCTGACCGCCCGCACCCTCCACCAGGGTATGGCCCTGCTGGGCATCCGCACCCCCGAGCGCCTCTGACCCTGACACCTGTGCGGAAGGCGGCCCCGGCGATCACCTCGCCGGGGCCGTCCCCGTGTTCATCACCTCGTCAGCGGGTGCGCGGGCCTTCCCGTGGTTTCCTCGATCTCGTCGTGGGCCTTCGTCAGCAACGTCTGCGCGACGTCCATCAGCGCCCGTGCGCCCGCGATCTCCTCACCGACCCTGAGCTGTTCCGGGTCGGACGGGTGACGACTCGCGTGCCCGTGGCCGCGGACTTCCGTGCCGTCGGCAAGCCTGAGCATCGCGGCTGCCCTGGTCTTGTCACCGTCCTCGAGAAATTCCATCTCGACGTGCCATCCGACGAGCGTCTGCATGACGGATCACCTCCAGCGGTACCCCTCAAGAGTGCGCCGACCCATCGCTGATCACCACCTCGCTCACCTGGAGGTGAGTAGCTGACCAAATAGTCGGTACTTGTCCCCGTCTGCACGCGCCGCAAGGATCACGGGCACATCTCCAGTGGCCCCGTCCCGAGGAACACGCCCATGCCTGCGAGCACGCACTCCCCCGTATCCGTTCTCGGCCTCGGCATGATGGGCTCCGCCCTCGCCGCAGCGCTCCTGAAGGCCGGCCACCCGGTCACGGTCTGGAACCGGTCCCCCGCCAAGTCCGGCCCCCTCGTCGCCCAGGGCGCGCACCCGGCAGCCGCCCCCGCCGACGCAGTGACCGCAAGCCCTCTCGTCATCGTCTGCCTCCTGACCAACGACACCGTCCAGGAGGTCCTCGACAGCCTCGGAGACACCGTCGCCGGCAAGACCCTGGTCAACCTGACCAACGGCACCCCGGCCCAGGCCCGACGGCTCTCGGAGTGGGCGGCCGGGCGCGGCGCGGCGTACATCGACGGCGGAATCATGGCCGTCCCGCAGATGATCTCGGGGCCCGATGCGTACGTCTTCTACAGCGGCGACAAGGACGCGTACGAGGCCCACCGGACCACCCTCGCGGCCTTCGGCGGCACGAAGTGGGTGGGCACCGACCCGGGCCGTGCCGCCCTGTACGACCTGGCGCTGCTCACCGGCATGTACGGCATGGCTCTCGGCGTCCTGCAGGCCTTCGCCCTGGTCCGTACGGAGAACATCTCCGCGGAGGAGTTCTCGGAACTCCTCGTCCCGTGGATCGGCGCAATGCTCACGGGCGCCCCGGAATGGGGCCGGGCGATCGACACCGGGCGACACCTGACCGACGTGTCCAGCATCGCGGTCAATCAGGCGGCCTTCCCGAACTTCCTGACCACCTTCCGCGATCAGGGCGTCAGCCCGGAGCTCTTCGAGCCGTTCCAGACGATCCTGGACCGCGCGTTCGCGGAGGGCCATGCGGCCGACGGCCTTTCGCGCCTTGCCGACCTCCTCGCGCTGAAGCGCTGACACCCATCCCCGCTGTCGTGCGCTCCGCCGTCCTCACCGCCGCCTGCGTCCGAACCGGGTTGTCAGTGGCAGCCCTTACGGTTTCTGCCATGGCGATGATCCCGAATCCCCTGCCGAAGCTGGCTGCCGACCCCTCGGGCCGGTCGCTCGGCCTCCAACTGCCGCCCGGCAGGCTGGTCGACACGACGATGGACGGCCCCTGGCACGAGCCGCTGCTCTGGCACGCGGATGCGCCCGCTCGCCCCGGCGGTTGGTCCGCGCTCCTGCCCGCCCGCAGGACAGCCGGCCTGCACCCCGTCCTCACAGTCGCCGGCAGCGACCCTGAAAGACAGCCGGAGGACTGGGAGTTGGCCCCGGCGATGATGTCGTACCCGGGCGATCACGACGCCGAGGAGGTGCTGGCCGCCTTCTGGGAGGAGTACGCGTCGGACGAACTGGCCGCGCCCGAGGACCACCCCGGCCGGGACACCGTCGTCGAAGTCTTCGGCGAGCCACCGGCGGAGGGTGAGACGGGGGAGCCATGCGGCACCGCGTGGCCGGGTCTGGCCCCGGCCGCGGCCCCCGGGGACGATCCGGACGAGGTGGCGGCCGAGATCGCCGACGCACTGCTCGCCGAGGACTCCGGGCTCATGCTGCCGCGGCTCGCCCTCGTCCCGGCGCGCCGCAGCGCCGACATACCTGCGGCGCTCGGCTGGACCGGGCCGCTCAACCACGAGAACGACGTGGCGCGCCTGTGCTCCGTCCTGCGCTCATGGGAGGACCGCTTCGGGATACGCGTCGTCGCGCTCGGCTTCGACCAGCTCGTGGTCTCCGTGGCGGCCCCGCCGACGACGACCGCCGGAGCGGAGGCCGTCGCCGCCGAGCACTTCGCGTTCTGCCCGGACAACATCACCCAGGGCAGCTTCCCCGCCCTGCGCGAGTACGCGGCCAAGGCGGTCCTGGGCCGGTCCGCCTGGTCCTTCTGGTGGGACTGAACCGCCTGGCCCGGCAGCGGTCGGACACCACAGGCCGAGGCCCCCACCGTTCACCGGCGGGGGCCTCGGCCATGGACCGCGCCGACGTCAGACGATCTTGTCGTAACGCAGGGCGACGTAGCTGCAGGTGAGTCTGCCGTCTGCCGGCGTGCCGTAGATCGACACATCCCCGCCGCAGCTCGCGGCGGCGGCCGTTCCGGACCCGATCGTGGTGACCATTCCGAGCGACACCGCGCCGACAGCAAGAGCGGAACCGGCACGGCGGAAGGCATGGTTGAGCGTCATCGACTCTCCCCTGCGGAGTAGTGAGGGCACGGCGCGGGATCACACCTCGGCCGCCGACAGCTGCCCTGCAGGTGCAGCTGTAAAGCTCTGTTTCGGGTGTGCGCCCGGTGACAGCACCTACTCTCGCGGCTCCAGGAGCCGACCAGAAGAGAGATCAACCGGACGGAACGGGCCTTGGCCCATTGCGTCCTGAGGAACGACGAAAGCCCCGCTGCTCACCGGACCAGCGGGGCTCTCACCGTAAGGGAAAGGGCGTCGGCTCAGCGGCCGAGCTTCTGCGCGACCTCCGTCGCCCAGTACGTGAGGATCATCTGCGCACCCGCGCGGCGGATCCCCGTCAGCGTCTCCAGGATCGCCTTGTCGCGGTCGATCCAGCCCTTCTCGGCCGCGGCCTCGACCATCGCGTACTCACCACTGATCTGGTACGCGGCCACGGGCACGTCGACCGCGTCCGCGACGCGCGCCAGCACGTCCAGATAGGGACCCGCCGGCTTGACCATCACCATGTCGGCGCCCTCCTCCAGATCCAGCGCCAACTCCCGCATGGACTCGCGCAGATTGGCCGGGTCCTGCTGGTAGGTCTTGCGGTCGCCCTTCAGCGACGACGCGACGGCCTCCCGGAACGGCCCGTAGAAGGCCGACGAGTACTTGGCGGTGTACGCGAGGATCGCCACGTCCTCCTTGCCGATGGTGTCCAGCGCATCGCGGATGACGCCGACCTGACCGTCCATCATTCCGCTGGGACCAACCACATGGACGCCGGCGTCGGCCTGGACCTGGGCCATCTCCGCATACCGCTCGAGCGTGGCGTCGTTGTCGACGCGTCCGGCCTCGTCCAGCACACCGCAGTGCCCGTGATCCGTGTACTCGTCCAGGCACAGGTCGGACATGATGACGAGTTCGTCGCCCACCTCGGCCTTCACCGCACGGATGGCGACCTGCAGAATCCCGTCCGGATCGGTGCCCGCCGTCCCGGCCGCGTCCTTCTTCGCGTCCTCGGGCACGCCGAAGAGCATGATCCCGGAGACTCCCGCCTCCCGGGCCTCCACCGCGGCCTTGCGCAGCGTGTCCAGCGAGTGCTGCACAACGCCCGGCATCGCCGCGATCGGCACCGGCTCCGTCACGCCCTCCCGTACGAACGCCGGGAGGATCAGATCAGCCGGATTCAGGCGGGTCTCGGCGACCATGCGCCGCATTGCGGGGGTCGTACGCAGCCGACGCGGCCGCGAGCCGGGGAAGGAGCCGTACACAGTCATACGTCCACGCTACGCCGCGGCGAGGAGGGCTTTTGCCGACACCGCGCCGGAGCGGAGCGGGGCCCACCGGCCCGGGAGGGGGTCCGCAGGGGTGCTCCCGCAGGATTCGGCAGCTTGCGCGGGGTGCCCCTGCTCGCCCAACCGAATCCGAGGAGGTACCCCGGAGGGCACCCGACCCCACCCACCGGGCGTGGCCCGGGCCCACCGGGGGGCCGGGCCCCACAAAGCTTGCGGCCCCACCGGGACGGGTGCCCCAGGCCCACCGGGGTCGGCCCCGACCGAATCGACACCCGGCACCGGGGGTTGTGCCGACCCGTTCCGCCCTGCGGAACGACTGCCCACAACAGTCAGGGCGTGCGTCCACAACAGGTGGGCGGGCAACCCCGGGCTACGTACGACGGGGGGCGGGGCAGAGCCCCCCGCGTTACCTCACGTCGTGCGGCGCCTGCGCGCTCCAGGCCTGCGCTCGCTCGGCCGCGTCACCGGATCCCCGGCCTCCATCGCCGCCTCACGCCGCCGCGCCCCGAACTCCGCCAGCGCCTCCGCCAGCTTGTGCACCGAGGGCTCCGGCGACAGCACGTCCACCCGCAGCCCGTGCTCCTCCGCGGTCTTCGCGGTCGCGGGACCGATGCAGGCGATGACCGTCACGTTGTGCGGCTTCCCGGCGATCCCCACCAGGTTCCGCACCGTGGAGGACGACGTGAACAGCACCGCGTCGAACCCGCCACCCTTGATCGCCTCGCGCGTCTCGGCCGGCGGCGGCGACGCCCGCACGGTCCGGTACGCCGTGACGTCGTCGACCTCCCACCCGAGCTCGATCAGGCCCGCCACCAGCGTCTCCGTGGCGATGTCGGCCCGCGGCAGGAACACCCGGTCGATCGGGTCGAAGACCGGGTCGTACGGCGGCCAGTCCTCCAGCAGTCCGGCGGCCGACTGCTCCCCGCTCGGCACCAGGTCCGGCTTCACACCGAACTCGACCAGGGCCTTCGCGGTCTGCTCGCCCACCGCCGCGACCTTGATCCCGGCGAAGGCACGGGCGTCGAGCCCGTACTCCTCGAACTTCTCGCGCACCGCCTTGACGGCGTTCAGTGACGTGAAGGCGATCCACTCGTACCGCCCGGTGACCAGCCCCTTGACCGCGCGCTCCATCTGCTGCGGCGTCCGCGGCGGCTCGACGGCGATCGTCGGCACCTCGTGCGGCACCGCCCCGTACGAACGAAGCTGGTCGGAGAGCGAGGCAGCCTGCTCCTTCGTACGCGG
The DNA here is from genome assembly GCF_040296405.1 of Streptomyces sp. NPDC002133. Lineage (NCBI taxonomy): Bacteria > Bacillati > Actinomycetota > Actinomycetes > Kitasatosporales > Streptomycetaceae > Streptomyces > Streptomyces sp. NPDC002133. Next base: position 35,843 of record NZ_JBEOXF010000054.1, read on the forward strand.
TACGAGGACCTTCCAGCCGAACAGCGGCTTGGACTCGAACCACGCGAGCTGGTCACGCTGGGCCGGGGCACATCGCTCGCCGACCACGGCTATGACGGGCCGGTGGCCCTCGGGCGAGGGCAGCACCTTCCCCTGCTTGAAGACCTGCGCAATGGTCCCGAGCGTGGCCGTCCATGTCCGCTGACGCGTCGTCGTACCGGCGACGGTCACGGTCAGCGGGGTGTCGGGCTTGCGCCCGGCCGCCACCAGCTCACCCGCCGCGGCCGCCACCGCGTCCAGGGACGTCGACACGACGACGGTCCCGTCCGACGCCCCGACCTCGGTCCAGCACCGGGCGTCGGCCGTGCGCGCGTCGATGAAGCGCACATCGGTGCCCTGCGCGTCGCGCAGCGGCACTCCGGCGTACGCGGGCACGCCGACCGCCGTCGCAACGCCCGGCACGACCTCGAACGGAATGCCTGCCGCCGCGCACGCGAGCATCTCCTGACAGGCGTCGCCTTCGAGCCCGGGGTCACCGCTCACCGCACGGACGACCCGCTTGCCGCCCCTCACAGCCTCCATGACAAGATTGGTCGCATCCCTCAACACGGGGACACCGACGGTCGTTGACGCATCGTCAACAACCGTCAGCTCAGGCGTGCTCACGCCCGCCCTCGCATGGCCGCTAACGACTTCGAGGACATCGGGCTCGGCGATCAGCACGTCCGCGCCCGACAGCGCCTCCACGGCGCGCAGTGTCAGCAGCCCCGGGTCGCCGGGACCGGCGCCGAGGAAGGTGACGTGCCCGGAAGCGGAGTACGCCGAAGCGGCAGAGGTGGCAGTGGTGGGGCTCAAAGTGCTCGCTCCCCCATAAGACCGGCCGCACCCTTGGCGAGCATCTCGGCCGCGAGTTCGCGACCGAGCGCCACCGCGTCGTCGTGCGACGTGGGTACGGGACCGGTGGTGGACAGCTGCACCAGCGTGGATCCGTCGGTCGTACCGACGACACCGCGCAGGCGCATCTCATGAACAACCTGTCCGTCGGCCAGCAGGTCGGCCAGCGCACCCACAGGTGCGCTGCAGCCGGCCTCCAGGGCGGCGAGCAGGGACCGCTCGGCAGTCACGGCGGCCCGCGTGTGCGGGTCGTCGAGCTCCGCGAGCGTGGCGGCGAGATCGGCGTTCGCCGAGAGGCACTCGATCGCCAGGGCCCCCTGGCCGGGGGCGGGCAGCACCGCGTCGACCGACAGGAAGTCGGTCACGTCCGCGATCCTGCCGATACGGTTCAGCCCGGCCGCGGCAAGCACCACGGCGTCCAGCTCGCCGTTTCGTACGTATCCGACCCGGGTGTCGATGTTCCCGCGGATCGGCACGGTCTCGATCCGCAGCCCGTGGGAACGCGCGTACGCGTTGAGCTGCGCCATCCGGCGCGGCGAGCCGGTGCCGACCCGGGCACCCGACGGCAGCCGGTCGAGCGTCAGCCCGTCCCGCGCCACGAGCACGTCACGCGGGTCCTCACGACGCGGAATCGCGGCCAGCACCAGGTTGTCGGGCTGCGCGGTCGGCAGGTCCTTCAGCGAGTGCACCGCGAAGTCCACCTCTCCCGCGAGCAGCGCGTCGCGGAGCGCGGTGACGAACACACCGGTGCCGCCGATCTGCGCGAGGTGCTCGCGCGAGGTGTCGCCGTACGTGGTGATCTCGACGAGCTCCACGGGACGTCCGGTCAGCCTGGTCACCGCCTCCGCCACCTGCCCGGACTGGGCCATGGCGAGCTTGCTGCGCCTGGTCCCCAGCCTCAAAGCCTTCTCGGCCCTCTCGGTCATACTCGCCCTCGGTTCTTGACGTCGGCGTCGTTCAGGTCGGCCCGGCTGACGGATGCGACCGTCTCCGGGTCGAGGTCGAAAAGTGTGCGCAGCGCGTCCGCGTACCCGGCACCGCCCGGCTCCGCGGCGAGCTGCTTGATCCGCACGGTGGGCGCGTGCAGCAGCTTGTCGACGACGCGGCGCACGGTCTGGGCGATCTCCGCGCGCTGCTTCTCGTCCAGGTCGGGAAGGCGCCCCTCCAGCCGTGCGACCTCGCCGGCCACCACATCGGCGGCCATGGTGCGCAGGGCGATCACGGTCGGCGTGATGTGCGCGGCGCGCTGCGCGGCGCCGAAGGCGGCGACCTCGTCGCCGACGATCGTGCGCACCTGGTCGACGTCGTCGGCCATCGGGGCGTCCGCGGACGCCTCGGCGAGCGACTCGATGTCGACGAGACGGACGCCGGGGATCCGGTGCACGGCGGCGTCGATGTCCCGGGGCATGGCGAGGTCGAGGAGCGCCAGGCGGACCGGGCCGGTGCTCTGCGCGCGGACGGCACGACGTCCCGGGGCACCACGGCGGTCGGCCGCGGCATTCTCCACCCAGGCGCCGTGCAGGCCCATGTCGTCGGCCGGCAGTCCGGCTGCCGCAGCGGCGGCGGTGTCGTCGAGCCCGACCGGGCACCCGTCCTCGGCGAGGAGGGCGGGGTTCTCGGCGACGCGCTCGAACCCGGCGAGCCGCGCGATGACCTCCGCGTCCGCGTCCGTGACGACTGCGACCGTCTCCGCGGCGTGCTCGACCGTGTCCGTGGCGGCGACCGCGTCCGACACACCGCCGGGCACGGCCTCGCCGAGGGCTTCGGCGACGGCCTCGGCCGTCAGCACCAGCCCCGTCGCGCCGGTGCAGGACACCACGACGTCGACTCGTGTCAGTTCGTCCGCGACCGCGTCCATGGACACGGCCCGCGCGGCGACTCCGGTGCCTCCCCCGGAGCTTCGCCTGGTGGCGCCCCCGGACTCGGTCAGGATCTGCACGAGCCGCTCGGCCCGCTCCTGCGTACGGTTGGCGACGACGATCTCCGCGACCCCCGCCCGCGCCAGCGTCGCCGCGGCGAGCGACGACATCGAACCGGCGCCGATGACCAGCGCCCGCTTGCCCGCCGCCCACTCGTCCACGGGCGCGCCGCACGACAGCTGCTCGAGGCCGAACGTGACGAGCGACTGCCCGGCCCGGTCGATCCCGGTCTCACTGTGGGCCCGCTTGCCGACCCGCAGCGACTGCTGGAAGAGGTCGTTCAGCAGCCGGCCCGCGGTGTGCAGATCCTGACCGAGGGCGAGGGCGTCCTTGATCTGGCCGAGGATCTGCCCCTCGCCGACGACCATGGAGTCGAGACCGCAGGCCACCGAGAAGAGATGGTGGACGGCACGGTCCTCGTAGTGCACGTACAGATAAGGAGTGAGCTCCTCCAGCCCGACGCCGCTGTGCTGGGCGAGCAGGGTGGACAGCTCGGCGACGCCGGCGTGGAACTTGTCGACGTCGGCGTAGAGCTCGATGCGATTGCAGGTGGCGAGGACGGACGCCTCGGCCGCGGGATCCGCAGCAAGGGTGTCCTGCAGCAGCTTGACCTGCGTGTCCGCGGACAGCGAGGCCCGCTCCAGCACGCTGACCGGGGCGCTGCGGTGACTGAGTCCGACGACCAGGAGGCTCATGCCGGCATCACGGCGGGGACGTCCCCGTCGGGTCCCTTCCGGCCCGTGGCCGCACCGGTGGTTCCTCGCGCCGCGGGCGACGCGGACGCGACGGGCGGCACGGAGGACGCGGCAGGCGCCGTGGCGCCCTCCGCCTCCAGCTCCTCACCTGCCTTGCGCTGCTCGTGGAACGCGAGGATCTGCAGCTCGATCGACAGGTCGACCTTGCGTACGTCGACGCCGTCCGGCACCGTCAGCACGGTCGGGGCGAAGTTGAGGATGGACGTGACGCCGGCGGCGACCAGTCGGTCGCACACCTGCTGGGCGGCGCCCGCGGGGGTCGCGATGACCCCGATGGAGACACCGTTGTCCGAGATGATCTTCTCCAGCTCGTCCGTGTGCTGGACGGGAATCCCGGCGACCGGCTTTCCTGCCATCGCCGGGTCGGCGTCGATCAGGGCGGCGACACGGAAGCCACGCGAGGCGAACCCGCCGTAGTTCGCGAGGGCGGCGCCGAGGTTACCGATACCGACGATCACGACCGGCCAGTCCTGGGTGAGGCCGAGCTCGCGGGAGATCTGGTAGACGAGGTACTCGACGTCGTAGCCGACGCCCCGGGTTCCGTACGAGCCGAGGTAGGAGAAGTCCTTCCGCAGCTTCGCGGAGTTGACCCCCGCCGCGGCCGCGAGCTCCTCGGAGGAGACCGTCGGCACGGAACGCTCCGACAGTGCGGTCAGCGCGCGCAGATACAGCGGAAGCCGGGCGACCGTGGCCTCGGGGATTCCTCGGCTACGGGTCGCCGGTCGGTGAGTTCGGCCAGTTGCCACGGTGCTCCTGCGGGATGAGCGAGGCTGCAGGCGGCCGTACGTCCCAAGACCGCCCCGTCGAATGCAGGCTATGTCTTTGTGAACGCGTGCACAAAGATGGTGTCCGCTTTGTCCGAGCAAAGTGACCGGGGTCACGCGGACCGGACGCGCGATCCGGGAACCCTGAACCGCTTCCGTCCGTAGAGAACCCAAAGGGGGCAAAGCGCTGCACACTCCTTACGACTCTGCCCCCGCGACCCCAACAAAACGCCCACGATGGTAACCGCCTTTCGCGTCAGGCCCCCAGTTCGCGGCGGAGCCGGCCCGCGTCCACACGCCAGAACGTGTGCTGCTCACCGTCCACCAGGACGACCGGAATCTGCTCCCAGTACTCCCGGTGCAACTCCTCGTCCTGCGTGATGTCCCTCTCCTCCCACGCGGCGCCCGTCTCCGCGCAGACCTCCTCGATCACGGCCCGCGCATCGTCACAGAGATGACACCCGGGCTTCCCGATCAAGGTCACGACCCGGTCGCCGGCCTTCTTCTTCGTACGCCGCAGCAGAGGACTCATGCCCCCCATTCTCCGCCCGTTCCCGCGCCCGGGGCGGCGCGTCCGAACGGTCGGGTTTAACAATCCGGCCGCCCAGAGTTCACGACTTCGCATCCCCGCGAGTCGGGAAGTTCCGAACTGACTGGCTATGCTCACGTCATGGCCGCACTGGGATGGCTCACCCCACGCAGGCGCTCCGCGACCGCCCGGAGCGTCCTCGCAGGCGAGGCCGCCGCCGAAGCAGCACGCAAGACCTCGCAGCAGTTCGAGGCGGACACGGAGACCGAGGCCCCGGACACCGCCGCCGCCAGGCGCAGGGAGGCGGACTTCCCGGTCGTCGGGGACGTCCGCGCCGCAGCCTTCTTCGACCTCGACAACACGGTCATGCAAGGCGCGGCGATCTTCCACTTCGGCCGTGGCCTGTACAAGCGGAAGTTCTTCCAGCGCCGCGAGCTGGCGCGGTTCGCCTGGCAGCAGACGTGGTTCCGGCTCGCCGGGGTCGAGGACCCGGAGCACATGCAGGACGTACGCGAGTCCGCGCTGTCCATCGTCAAGGGCCACCGCGTCTCCGAGCTGATGTCGATCGGCGAGGAGATCTACGACGAGTACATGGCCGACCGCATCTGGCCCGGTACTCGCGCCCTGGCCCAGGCCCACCTCGACGCGGGCCAGAAGGTGTGGCTGGTCACCGCCGCGCCCGTCGAGACCGCGACGATCATCGCCCGCAGGCTCGGCCTGACCGGCGCGCTCGGCACGGTCGCCGAGTCCGTCGACGGCGTGTACACCGGGAAGCTGGTCGGCGAGCCGCTGCACGGCCCCGCAAAGGCGGAGGCGGTGCGCGCCCTGGCGGCGGGCGAGAACCTGGACCTGGCCCGCTGTGCGGCGTACAGCGACTCGCACAACGACATCCCGATGCTCTCGCTCGTCGGGCACCCGTACGCGATCAACCCGGACACCAAGCTGCGCAAGCACGCGCGCGAGCGCGAATGGCGGCTGCGCGACTACCGGACGGGCCGCAAGGCGGCCAAGGTCGGCATTCCGGCCGCTGCGGGCGTCGGGGCACTGGCGGGCGGCACGGCGGCAGCCGTCGCCCTGCACCGCCGCCGTCGCTGACGCACGCGGCCACGGGTGGGCACCCACGCCCGCGTAGGCCCCCGACGGGTGCACCATCGGCACCACGGCGTCCGCGACGCGCGCCGCGCCGCATTCCGGTTCTCCTGCCCATCCGCGAGTCCCGCCAGTCCTGTTACGGACACATGGGCACAACCCATCACGCGCTGCAGCAGATCGCGAAGTAATCCGATCAATAACCGATCACAATCCGCGACTCGATTCGCTGCTATCTCGTAACAGAAGCAACGGAATCGATGATTTGAGCAACTGGGTGTAGCGCTGCCTGTACGAAGCGTTATTCTCCTCAGACGCATCAAGGACCCGCCGCATCGTCACGACGAGTGAACGGTCCCGCACTGCCCGTGATGGAAGCTCTGCCTCTGGGAGTCCCGTGTACCCACACGTCGGGGTTGACGCCTCGGGCCTGGCTACGCTCCGCGCAACGGTCGCCGACCACTTGCGCGGTTTCGTCCCCACCGCGTACGCCGGCCCCGCCTTTGCCGCGCCGGGCCCTGCCGCCCTCGGCCCTGCCGGCCCCTGCTACGCCCTGGCGGACGGCGGTGCGGCGGTCGGGAGACGGGGTGGCCGTGGGGGCGCCGGCACCTCGACCACCGCCCGCCGCCCCAGCGCCGACAGCGACAGCGCGCGCATGATGGAGCTCGTCGAGCGCGCCCAGGCCGGCGAGGCCGAGGCCTTCGGCCGGCTGTACGACCAGTACAGCGACACCGTCTACCGCTACATCTACTACCGCGTCGGCGGCAAGGCGACGGCGGAGGACCTCACCAGCGAGACCTTCCTGCGCGCCCTGCGCCGTATCTCCACCTTCACCTGGCAGGGACGCGACTTCGGCGCCTGGCTCGTCACGATCGCGCGCAACCTGGTCGCCGACCATTTCAAGTCGAGCCGCTTCCGACTGGAAGTGACCACCGGCGAGATGCTCGACGCCAACGAGGTCGAACGCAGCCCAGAGGAGTCGGTCCTCGAGTCGCTCTCGAACGCAGCACTGCTCGAGGCCGTGCGCAAGCTCAATCCTCAGCAGCAGGAATGCGTCACACTCCGCTTCCTGCAAGGGATGTCGGTGGCCGAGACCGCACGCGTGATGGGCAAGAACGAAGGCGCGATCAAGACTCTCCAGTACCGCGCCGTCCGTACGCTGGCAAGGCTCCTCCCCGACGACGCCCGCTGACCGCCCGCTGGCCCTCCGAGCACTGCTGGCGCCCCACGGATCCCCCCTGCTCCGCCACGAACGTCCCCCCACGAACCAGTCTCCCCACATCAAGCCCCCCACGCTGCCCCGTCCCTTCAACTCACCACCCGTGAGCGGCTGATGACGCACTGGTCCGATCATCCTTCGCGCGTAACCCAACTGCCGAGCCGCTCGTTATGCGGAATGCAGGCTCCCTGCGGTCACGCTATGCCCGCGACCACTCACTCGATCGTGTGGTTGTACTCAAGGCATGCAACCTTCCGGACCTCCCGGGGAGTCGACCGTCATGACGAGAGGAGGTGCCGCCAGTGATCGCGAACGTTTCGGCGCACCGGCGGGCGAACGCCTTCGCCCAGGCCCTGGAGAATCAGACGCTCCGGGGCGCGGCGGCCGAGCAGCCCGATGATTCGGCCGAACCGGCCGAGCAGGGACGGCTGTTGGCCCTGGCGAACGGCCTCGGCGATCTGTCGAAGCCCCAGTTGGATCCCGAGGTCAAGGTGGTGCAGCGAGCCCAGCTCGTTGCCGCCATGGAGGCCATGCTCCTGGAGGGCGCAGCCTCCGAAGGAGGTGCGTCCGGGGGCCCTGCGGTCCCGAAACAGCGACGCACCTCCGGCCGCGGCGCCCACCGGGCAACACCGCTTCGAAAATTCCGCCCGCGCTCCCGCTGGTCCAAGGGCCTCGCGGCCGGCGGGCTCACCGTCGGAGTCGCCGCGGGCGCCTTCGGTGGAGTGGCCGCCGCCAGTTCCGACGCCCTCCCCGGTGACTCGCTCTACGGGCTGAAGCGAGGCATGGAGGACCTCAAGCTCGGCATGGCCGACGACGATGCGGCCCGCGGCGGGCTCTACCTCGACCAGGCCTCGACCCGGCTCAGCGAAGCCCGCCGCCTCATGGAGCGCACCCGGGCCGGCGAGCTGGACCACGAGTCGCTCGGCGAGGTCAGGCGTGCCTTGACCGGAATGCGCCACGATGCCACCGAAGGCCACCGGCTTCTCCACCAGGCGTACGAACGGGACGGCTCGCTCGGCCCCATCGCGACCCTGTCCTCGTTCGCCAGCTCCCACCGCGACTCGTGGAACGGTCTGCGGAGCCGCCTCCCGGCCCAGCTCAACGACGTCGGCAACGAGGTGAGTTCGGTCTTCGACGCCATAGACCAGGAAGTCGGACCGCTCCAGTCGCTGCTTCCCCGCACTCCCGAGAAGGAGAGCGGCGGATCCCAGCGCCCAGGAGCGTCAACCGCCGCCCCCGCGGGCCCGTCCGGTTCGTACGGCACGGACCACCCGTCGTCGTCCTCGCCCTCCGCGGGCCAGTCGGACGGCAGCGCCCGGCCCCACCCGTCGGGATCCGGCTCGACGGCGGACGAAGGCCTTCTCGGGGGCAACACCGGCGGCCTGCTCAACCCCCCGCAGAACAGCACGACGCCGTCCGCCCCGACCGGCATCGACCCGGACGGCCCTGTGCCGGACGTGACGATCCCGCCGCTGCTGCCGGGCCTGCTTCCGGGCCTCGGCCTCGACGCCGAGGACGACGACTAGGCGGACGACCAGGCAGGAAAGGAAAGGGGAGGGATACGCGGGCCGCGTATCCCTCCCCTTTCCTTCTCGCCTTGCGCTTCTCGGCGACTCAGAAGAACACGGACCTCCGCTGCACCAGCAGCTTGTACAGCGTGTGCTGGATCTGCTCCCGCACCTGGTCCGTCAGATTGAACATCAGCATCGGATCCTCCGCCGCCTCCGGCGGATAACCGTCCGTCGGGATCGGCTCCCCGAACTGGATCGTCCACTTCGTCGGCAGCGGCACCGCCCCGAGCGGCCCCAGCCACGGGAAGGTCGGCGTGAGCGGGAAATACGGGAACCCCAGCAGCCGCGCCAGCGTTTTCGCATTGCCGATCATCGGATAGATCTCCTCCGCCCCGACGATCGAGCACGGCACGATCGGCACGCCTGCCCGCAGCGCCGTGGACACAAAGCCGCCCCGCCCGAAGCGCTGCAGCTTGTACCGGTCGCTGAAGGGCTTTCCGATGCCCTTGAAGCCCTCGGGCATCACCCCGACGACCTCACCCTGCTGCAGCAGCCGCTCCGCGTCCTCCGTGCACGCCAGCGTGTGCCCGGCCTTCCGCGCCAGCTCGTTCATCACCGGCAGCACGAAGACGAGGTCCGCGGCGAGCAGTCGCAGATGCCGGTCCGCAGGGTGCTTGTCGTGCACCGCGACCTGCATCATCAGCCCGTCGAGCGGGAGCGTCCCGGAGTGGTTGGCCACCACGAGCGCCCCGCCTTCCGACGGGATGTTCTCAATGCCCTTCACCTCGACCCGGAAGTACTTCTCGTACAGCGGCCGTACGAGTGACATGAGCACCTGGTCGGTGAGCTCCTTGTCGTAGCCGAACTCGTCGATCTCATAGTCGCCGGTGAGCCGCCGCCGCAGAAACGCCAGCCCGCCCGCGAGCCGCCGGTCCCAGGCTCCCAGCCCGCCCTGGCCACCCTGGGAGCCGTGACTGCCCGCCTCCGCCGCGCGCGGCTCTCCCTCGCTCCGGCCGCCGCCCGCTGCGTCCCCTACAGGGCCGGTCTCGCGAGCCGCACCTGCCGTACCCGGTGCAGCACCTGCACCTGCTGCACCGGCGCCCTGCACGCCCGGCTGCTCCCTGTCGGGCTGCCCCGGGACCGTGCCGACGGGCACCTCGCGCACCGCCACCGCCTCGGCCGCAGTCTTGCGCCGGCCTGACCCCGGGCGCCGCCGCACCGGGCGTTGCGACGCGCCCGTGCGTGACCGGTCGTCGTCGAACGGAATGACCTTGGCGTCCGCCATCGTTGCTTGCGCTCCTTATCCGGCGTTATCCGGCGCTCTGAGTGCTGTTCGCGGTGCTCGTCGCCGCGGTGCCCGCGGTCTTCTTCGTACAGCCCGCAGCCGCCGGCAGAGCGGCGAGCCTGTCCACCGCCCTGCCCACGGTCTCCGGCGGCAGCAGCCCGGGCGCACGGCTGCGCGCGAACTCCGCGAACGTCTCCGCTGTCGTGTACGCGGGGGTGAAGCCCAAGGTCTCGCGCATCTGGACCGTGCTCACCACCCGGCCGTGGGTGAGCAGCCGAATCTGCTCCGGGGAGAAGTCGGTGACGCCGACCGTACGCAGCGCGGAGCCCACCCAGGTGACCGCAGGAAGGAGCACCGGCACCGTCGGGCGCCCCAGCCTCCGGGAGCACTGCGAGAGGAGCAGCACCCCGTCACCCGCGATGTTGAACGTGCCGCTGTTGAGGGTTCCGCGGCGCGGCTCGTGGGAAGCGATGCGCAGCACGTCGATGACATCGTCCTCATGGACGAACTGAAGCCGCGGGTCGTAGCCGAAGACCGTCGGCATGACGGGCAGCGAGAAGTAGTCGGCGAGCGGGGAGTCGGCCCGAGGCCCGAGGATGTTCGCGAAGCGCAGTACGCACACCGCCACATCGGGCCTGCGGCGCGCGAAGCCGCGTACGTACCCCTCGACCTCCACGGCGTCCTTGGCGAAGCCGCCGCTCGGCAGGGACTTGGGCGGGGTGGTCTCCGTGAAGACGGCCGGGTCTCGGGGCGCGGAGCCGTACACGCTCGTACTGGACTTGACGACCAGCCGCCTGACGGTGGGCGACTTCTGGCAGGCACCGAGCAGCTGCATGGTGCCGATGACGTTGGTCTCCTTGACGGAGGTCCTGCCGCCCGAGCCCAGCGGCGTACCCGTGACGTCCATGTGGACGACGGTGTCGACGCCGTACTCGGCGAGCACACGGGCTATGGCCGGCTGGCGGATGTCCGCGCGGACGAAGTCGGCACCGCCGAGATGGTGCTCGGGCGTCACCGCGTCCACACCGACCACGCGGTCCACGTCGGGATCCCGCTGGATGCGGCGTACGAAGCGGCCCCCGAGCTGTCGGGCCACACCGGTGACGAGCACGACCTTGCCCAAGATCAGCGCCTTCCGTTCGGTTCTCCCCTAGGCGTCACCGTAGCGGGTTGATGTTGCGCTGTGATGACCGCAGGACAGTCTTCACGGCTCATTGCCCCCAACGCCGTACGACGCACCGCGACCCTCCCACCATGCTGGTGGAAGGGCCGCGTATTTCACGGACAGGCGCCGCTTACTTCTTGTTGCGACGCTGAACGCGCGTGCGCTTGAGCAGCTTGCGGTGCTTCTTCTTAGCCATCCGCTTGCGCCGCTTCTTGATAACAGAGCCCACGACTACCCTCGCTCACTTCTCTTCACTCGGTGCGGGGCTGTCTGGGCCCACACGACCTACGTCGGCCTAGCCTACCGGCCCGAGCTCCGAGCCTGTAATCCGAGGGGCGCCTCAAGCGGACTCCACCCCCACAAAGGACTCGCGGAGGTACTCGTGAACCGCTTGCTCCGGGACCCGGAAGGACCTGCCCACCCGAATCGCCGGCAGATGACCACTGTGCACCAACCGGTACACGGTCATCTTCGACACGCGCATCACCGAGGCGACTTCCGCCACGGTCAGGAACTTGACCTCGTTGAGAGGCCTCTCGCCAGCAGCCATGACCCACCTGTACCTTCCGCACACGACGCACACCGGCTTCCCCTCCGGTGACTCTTCGTCGCTGTGCGCTCACTCACCAGACTAGGGGCGTGTGGTGCGAGTGGGGAAGAGGAGCAGCCATCGGCCGTTTACTGTGACAGACACGCTCGATTGAGTACATAGCGAGTAAGCGGCCGGTAGTAATCGGACCGCACCGCGTCATCAACCGGAACGGCGACCGACACGCGCCCCTCGGCCTCGCCGACGAACAACGCGGGATCGTCCGTGTCGGCGAGACCGATGGCATCGAACCCCAGCTGACCTGCCCCGCAGACCCAGCCGTGGTCCCCCACCACCAGCTCGGGCAGCGGCCCGCCGGCCTCGGCCAGCCCTTCCAGAGCGGCCCGAATCGGGAGTGGTGAGTGGGTGTGCGCGCCGGAGTCACGCCTGGCGTCCCAAGCGCCGCGTTCTCTCACCAGCGCGACTCCTCGTACGTAGTCGAGGTTGTACGTGCGTACGCCGAACCGGGTCGTTATGTCGACACATCGCCCCTGCGCCGGTGTGAGTACAGGACAGCCTGCCGCCGACAAAGCGTCTGCCAGCTCGGCGTAGAACGCGAGCAACCGATGCGGATGCCCGGTCCCGAACAGGACCGGGGCCCGCCGGCCGGCCGCATCGCCCAGCCGCCCGGCGAACGCATCGAGCCCGCTCAACGTCCTTTCGGGATCGATCACATCGGGCCCCGACACATGACCGGGGTCGCCCGAAACCCCGCACTTGTCGGCCATCAGTGCGATCAAATCGCGCTCGCTCCATACCCATTCGGGATCGAGCCCGAGCGTGACGCGAGGGTCCCGCGCCGCAAAGAGCCGATAGCTGCGCAGGCTCTCCTCCCGCGACGTGGCCACGGGCCCGGCCAGCCTCGCCGCCAACAGATGCGCACGCAGCGCTCCCCTGCTCAACACCCCCCGATGCTCCCGCACCCCTTGCCCTCGCACCCCAAAACCCCGGCAAATCCGCACAGTTGGCGTAACAGCCGAAGAAGGTTGCCGACAGGACCGCAGGCACTCGTCCCGCACCGGCCCGGCCCCACCACCGAGCCGCCGGCCCCTACGCCAGCAGCCCTCTCAGCGGAAACACCGCCCGCCTGGTCGCCAGCACCGCCTGGTCCAGCCGGTCCGCCGGGTCGTACCCGTCCTCCCAGGACCGCCACCCCGGCGTCCGCCCGTCCGTCATCCGCCCAGGGCCCAACTGCCGCGTCCGCGCGTACACCTGATCCCGCCATGACGACGGAACCTCCGACTCGGGGTCGACCGGCGCATGCCCCGCGATCCCCACGAGATGCGTCCACGACCTCGGCACCACGTCCACCACCGCGTAACCGCCCCCGCCGAGCGCGACCCAGCGCCCGCCCTCGACCCATTCGTGCGCAAGCTCGTGGCACGCCTTCTGCACGAGGCGCTGCGCATCCAGCGACACCGCCAGATGCGCCAGTGGGTCCTCGAAGTGGGTATCCGCCCCGTGCTGTGTCACCAGCACCTGCGGCCGGAAGTCGGCCAGCAGCTCAGGGACCACCGCGTGGAACGCCCGCAGCCACCCTTCGTCCCCCGTCCCCGGCGGCAGCGCCACGTTCACGGCCGAGCCCTCCGCCGGCCCCGCGCCACCCGTCTCCTGGGGCCAGCCCGTACCCGGGAACAGCATGCGCGGATGCTCGTGCAAGGAAATCGTCAGCACCCTCGGGTCGTCCCAGAACGCCGTCTGCACCCCGTCCCCGTGGTGTACGTCGACGTCCACGTACGCGACTCGCTCCGCCCCCAGCTCCAGCAGTCTGGCGATCGCCAGCGAGGCGTCGTTGTAGATGCAGAACCCGGACGCCGACCCCGGCATCGCATGGTGCAGTCCCCCCGCGAAGTTCACCGCGTGCGGGGCCTCCCCTCGCCACACCGCCTCCGCTGCACCCACCGACTGCCCGGCGATCAGGGCGGACACCTCGTGCATGCCGGCGAAGGCCGGGTCGTCCATCGTCCCGAGCCCGTACGACTGGTCCGCGGCCCGCGGGTCCGCGGACGCCGCCCGTACGGCTGCCACATAGTCCTCGCGGTGGACCAGCCGCAGCGTCGACTCCCCGGCCGGCTTCGCCGCCACCACGTCCACCGCGCGGTCCAGCCCGTACGCCCGCACCAACCCGATGGTCAGCGCAAGCCGTACCGGATCCATCGGATGGCCGGCACCGAAGTCATACTTCGTTACCGCCTCGTCCCACATCAACAGTGCGCGGCCGCTCATGAACGCCACCGTATCGGTCGGCCTCCGCCGCGAACGACCGGGCATACACCAACGTCACGAGCACCAACACCATCGGGACCAGCATCGCCCCCCGGTAGTTCCACGCATCCCCGAGCGCCCCGACCAACGGCGACCCGATCAAGAACCCCACGTAGTTGAAGACATTCAGCCGCGCGACGGCCACGTCACTCTCGCCCGGGTACAGCCTCCCCGCTGCCGCGAACGTCTGCGGGACGATCACACACAGCCCAAGCCCCAGCAGAGTGAACCCGGCGAGCCCCACCCATGCCCCGGGCGCCACCGCCACCACCGCGAACCCGCCCGCGGCCAGCACCGCCCCGCCCCGCACCACCGCCACCGCACCGAAGCGCCGCACCCCGAGGTCCCCGACGGCCCGTCCCAGCAGCGTCGTCACCATGTACGCGTTGTACGGAACGGTCGCCAACTCCTCCGAGCTCCCGAGCACGTCCTGGAGGTACTTGGCGCTCCAGTTGGAGACGGTCGAGTCCCCGATGTACGCGAACGTCATCACCAGACACAGCGGCAGCAGCACCGTGAAGGCGACCTTCCCGCCACGAGACTCCGCCCCGTCCTCGTGACGCCCCGGGCTCTCCCGCCCCGCATCGACGTACCACCGACTCCCGATGAGCGCCGCGGGCAACAGCACGGCCACCACCGGCAGGTAAGACACCACGAGCGGCAGACCCCAGTGCGCCCCCGCCCAGGCGAGCGACGCCCCGGCGATCCCGCCCAGGCTGTACGTGGCGTGGAAACCGAGCATGATGCTGCGCTCGTACGCCCGCTGCAGGCTCACCCCGAGCATGTTCATGGACGCGTCCAGTCCGCCGACGGCCAGCCCGAACGCTCCCAGAGCGACGGCCACCTGCCACAGTTCCCTGCCCGCGCCCACCCCGAGCAGCGACAACAGCACGACGGGCTGCGACCACCGCAGCACGACTCCCGGCCGCACGCGCGCCACGAGCTTCTCGGTCGCCACACTGCCGACACCGGCCAGGATCGGCACAGCCGCCAGGAACAGGGGCAACAGCCCATCGGATATCCCGTACCGGTCCTGGATGGCGGGGATACGGGTCACCAGCAGCGCAAAGGTCACCCCCTGCACAAAGAAACTCAGCGCCAACGAGCCTCGACCGTGCCGCAACCGCGCGTCCGTCATGGCCGCACAGCGTAAGGCGCCCGACTACCCATGGGTAGATGGATCAGGCGAGCAATCCCGGCAGCTCAGCCATGTCCGCGAAGTACCCCTTGGTCCCGGCCAACTTCGCGGCGGGCGTCATGGCGGTGAATCCGTACACATCCATCCCGGCCGCCCTCGCCGCCTCAACCCCCAGCGTACTGTCCTCCACTACGACACACCGCTCCGGAGCGACGCCCATGCGCTCGGCGGCGTACAGAAACAGATCGGGCGCCGGCTTCCCCCGACCCACGTCCTGTGCGCTGAAGATGGTCTCGTCCCGGAACCACCGGTCCAGGCCGGTCTTCCGATGTCCCACCCGTATCCGCTCATGGCTCCCCGAGGAGGCCACACAGTACGGAACCCCGTCCGCGGCCAGCTTCCCGAGCGCGTCCGCGACCCCTTCGACGACCTCCAACTCCCGTTCGAAGGCGGTGAAGACGCGAGCATGGAGGGTCGCGTCGAAATCGTCGGGCAGCCGCTGCCCAGTCCGCTCCAGGACAAGGTCGTGCACCCGGTGCACGGCGGCGCCCATGTAGTCACGGAGCGAGTCCTCGTACGACGTCGGATGCCCGAGCTCGGTCAGGTACGCGGCCAGGATGGTGTTGGCGATGGGCTCACTGTCGACGAGCACACCGTCGTTGTCGAAAATGACGAGGTCATAGCGCATGACGCCACGTTACCCAGAACGCAAAAAAGGCCGTGGCCCCCGGATCGAAATCCAGGGGCCACGGCCCAAAAATTGTTCGGCGGCGTCCTACTCTCCCACAGGGTCCCCCCTGCAGTACCATCGGCGCTGAAAGGCTTAGCTTCCGGGTTCGAAATGTAACCGGGC
>NZ_JBEOXF010000055.1:0-49456 GCF_040296405.1 Streptomyces sp. NPDC002133
GGACCTGACCGCGCTTGGGCGCTGCCGGCTCCGGCTCCTCGATGACCGTCAGGACCTCGGCGGGCGATCCGCCACGGGTGTAGACGACACGCTGGCTCATGGCTCTCCTCCTGCCCCCTGGTACGTGCGGGGCTTGGAAGGGACAGCCGACGTCCCGCCGCAGCAGGCTGTCCGCTGAATGCACCGTCCAGGCGCAACAGGCGCCCGCCATCTCGCAGCCCACGTTCACGCTCGCACGGTGGGCAACCAGCAGCACAGCCGCCTAGGCCGATCGGGTCTGGGCACATATGAGGCGTCCCTGGTCCCGTCCGGAGGTGCGGTGTAACCCACGGCGCACGGCACCGACCGAGTGTCCAACTGCGCTACAACGGCCCCGCACCGAGGCGTACATCCACGGACCCTCTCGGACAGTTCGCGCAGGTCACGTGCGGCCCGTTCGCAGGTCAAACGGCCGCCCTCATTGCTTCGGGACGAAGCAGTCGGCCGTACCGCAACCGCAGCAACCGCCCCGTCCCATAGCGTCCCCCCGGGGGCCACGTAGCGGCTGGTATGACCGTCGCTGACCCGATCCGGCTAGAGCTACGGATCAGAAGACGCCGTGCCCCTCCCGTGCCCGATCGTGCGGGAAGCACCGTCTCACTGCCCTTGGTCGGTAAGATCCGGGAGTTTCAGCGGCCGCGAGTGCGCGGCGAGCGCATTTGCGAGACCGTTCGAGGGGGGCACCACATGGCGCAGCAAAGGACCATCGCGATAGAGCGCATGGATGGGTCGGCCGCAGTGCAGGCCAAGGACACGTTCAAGCTGATCTACGCCGAAGCGTTCGCCGAGCCTCCTTACAACGAGACCGAGGACGACGTCGCCGCCGCTTTCCGCCGCTTCCCCGTACAGGCTCGCAACCGCACCTTTCGCGCTGCCTTGGCCCGTACCGAGGACGGCGAGCCGATCGGCATGGCGTACGGCTACCCGCTCAGGCCTGACACGGGGTGGTGGGACGAACTCACCGAGCCCGTGCCCGACGACATGCGCCGCGAGGACGGGCACCGCACCTTCGGGCTCATGGAACTCGCCGTACGCCAACCATGGCGAGGACAGGGTGTTGCGCGGCGTCTGCACAAGACACTGCTCGACGGCATCAGAGCCGAGCGGGTGCTGTTGAACGTCCACCCGGCGAACAAGGCGGCGTCGGCCGCTTACCGCGCGGACCTCCATGACGTGATGCTGCTCAATCTACGCTGAAAGCAGTCTGTGAACTCGTCGAGCGAGGTGCCAGGCTGCGGTACAGCAGTGAAGTACAGCAACCCCATCGACTGACCTTCCACCACCGGCTCCGAATGACCCTGGCGAGGACGGTTCGGACATCGCTGACCGTTCTGCATAGAGCTACGGTCGTGCCCCTGACGTGCCGATCAGGCGGGGAATGACGGGGAACAGCGGTAGCCCACGGGGACCAGAAACGGCGAAGGCTCCCGACCAACTTCGCTGGTCAGGAGCCTTCAACCACTGTGGTGGGTGTGGGATTTGAACCCACGGTGACGTCGCCGCCACGACGGTTTTCAAGATTGTTCAGAGGTCGACTCGCCCATCCCCAGCGGCGGCCGGCAGGGCCTAGAGATACCCTGGCTCGCCTGTTGCGACAAAGCGCGTTACGGACCGACCGAGGAGTTCGAGGAACTGTTGCAAGTCCTCCGCGACCTTGTCGAACTCGGGCTCATACAGCGACGCCGTCCTTGTCCGGTAGACAGCACCGCCAGAGTCAGCGACGAACAGGAGACCCCCACCGTCCGATCCGATCACCATGCCGCAAGGATGGTCGCCCTCCGGTAGGCGCACCGCTCCCTCCTCCTCCAACTGGCCGAGGACATCGTCTGCAGAGCGGATGAAGTAGCCGTTGCCGACATCCCCCAGCACCACATCGCCGATGCAGCCGTAGAAAGTCACCAGATCAGCAGCGGCCTGGTCTACCCGAGCAAGGGCGCGGACTGCTCCCTGATCGCCGTGATCAGCGATGCGGATCTCGTTGGTGCCTGGAGGGTAGCCGTACTTGGCCTCAAACCCTCCGACCATCCCGCTCAGCACGCCTGAAACGCTGCTGACCCACAATGACAGCCACTCAGGCGACAGCGAACGCTCATCCATGAGGTCGGATCATGTCACGAGCGGCAGCCAGGCCAAGGGGCTGTGTCGTCTCGGTGCTGACACCGCGCAGGCCGCAACTGCCCGCCTCGGACACTGTCACCGACTCCACATGGCTCGGCACCACTCGAGCCCGCGCCGAACAACAGGCGGTGGCTGGCTCATCGTCGTGGCCTCAGAGCGCGATCGGCCGGTATCTCAGGGCCTCGTCGACGATCTCCTCCGCAGATGCATCTTGAAGGTCTTCTGGGGGATGAAAGATCAAACCACTGACCCCAGGATGCAGCACATTCGCTTCGAGGAGGCACAGGTAGTAGTCGCTCTCCGAGGAGGCAGCGAGGATCCTGCGGACGATCTCGACGAGGTCGTCCCGCGTGATGTCTGCTACCCGGGGGCGAGCGGGCCTGGCCGCCTCCTTGGCAAACTCCTCCACGCTCCTGCTCCCGTGGTAGTGGGCGAAGTCGAAGGCCACGTAGTCGTGGCCGGTCATCGCGTTGAAGGCGCGGATTGCCTCGTCAGCGGCCCCCGAGCGGACGGCCAGCAGGTCAGTGATCCGATCGATCTCGCAGCTCAACTCATCCAGCCGTTGCCGGCTCACAGGCGGGGGCAGCAATTCCGGTCTCAGGTCCACAGCCCGAATTATGTCCACCGGCGCCGACCCGTTGCCATGGCTGGCTTAGCAAGGAATTAGGGGGCGGCTGAGATGCCCCGTCTAGCTTTGCTGCCTGTTCGATTACGGGTGCACGGGGAGTCTCAGTGGACGTGGTGGGCGTCATGGAGTCGCTGGCCGAGCAGGGTCACAGTCCTGTTCAAGGCCGGTCACCCGCCCGTTTGTTCGGCCGGGGCCGCCACCGCGCCCGAGGCGTCCCCCGAGCCAGCCGCGTTCGCGGGCCAGCAGTGCGATCTGGAAGCGGGTCCGCGCGCCGAGGAGTTCGGCGGTCTCGCTGATGTGTTTCTGGATCGTTCGTCGGCTCAGCCCCAAAACCCGGGCAATCGCGTCGTCCGTCAGGCCCGCGCGCAACAGAGTGAGGATGTCGCGCATCCGCCCCGGAGGCTGGTCGTCCGGTTCTGCCGCAGTGATCGGCGGTCGACCGGGGCCGCTGTCCAGCGACACCGGGGTCGCCCGTTCCCAGACGCTTTCGAAGAGCGCGGTGAGCACTCCGAGAAGCGTGGCCGAGTGCACGATGAACGAACCCGCAGACGGGTCCTCCTGCCGCAGCGGCATGATGCCGGCCGTCGCGTCGAACACCACCAGTTTCATCGGGAGCCCGGCCAGCAGCCGAAGTTCCCCGCCCCGGGCTGTGCCGCTCAGGGCGGTGCGCATCGAAACGGTGTCGGTCATCCCGTCGGTGTCGTACACCGACCGGAACCGCACTCCGTCGGGCACCGGCACCTCCGGAGTCGGCGCGTCCGAAACGGCAGCGCGGGCAGTCGGCACCGAGTTGCCCTCGAGGCCCGCGGACCCGGTGACGTATGGAGGTTTGGCGAGGTGGAGCACCTCGTGCCGGCTGGACGCGACCACATGCGCGTAGCGCACCCCGACCTGCTCGGCGCTTTCCGCCACCTCGAACAGGTCGGAAGTGACCTGCCGGTGCGACGCCGAGCGGTATGCCTCGTGCAACCGCTCCATGTACAGCTCCGCCCGCGCCAGTTCCTGCCGCCTCTGGGCAAGCAGCGAACCGAGTGTGGAGCGGGGCGGGCCCGCGCTCCAACGCGTGGGCCGGTCACTGACGCGGACGACCAGGTGTTCGTTCTCCAGTGCCTTCAGGGCGCGTTCGGCGGCTGCCGAGGTGACCCCGAGCGCGTCGGCAACCGCCTCGCTGCTCAGCTCCGGCTGTGTGACCAGGCATTCGAGTACCCGGCCGGCCAAGGGGCTCAGACCGGTCCCCGCCCACGGCAAATCTGACGAATCCGCCACAGTCGTCCCCCTTTCGGTGCGCCAGCTTGGCCGATCGTACGCGGAGGAGTCAACCGGAGTGATCACGTGCTCGTTACATTCCCGTGCCGCCGGGGCGGACTCGTTCCGTCTCCCGTCTGTTCCTGTTCACATCTGCGCAGTTGCGCGTACCCGCACTCCCGACCTCCTTGCCGGGCGGATCTCGCTCCGGACAGGGTGATCACCAGCCGCCGACGCGATGGTGCGTCGAATCCTGTTCGGCCTCTCAGGACCCGGTCGACACGTCGAGACGTTACCTGGGGCAGCCCGAGCAGCTTGGGCCGACAGCCGGCCGCGGCCCTCTCTCGGGGCCCTCGCAAAAGGCGGTGCCAAAGTCCGTTCCGACCACCGCCCGTGCGACCGCGTCGCCCCACACCCACATCGCACGCCTTCGCGCCTTCACGCCGTAGGCGCTCACAGCCTCTGGCTCCCCCACCTCATCGGCCGGCACCACACGTCCGGACAGAAGGAGTTTCAGCAGTGCCGAACAACTTCCGTACCCGCAGGGCCATGTCGCCTCACAAGCTCCATCCCTCCGGTCATGGAATCTCCGGTTACGGGCGTGTCGCGGCCATTGCGGCCGTCGCCACGGCCGCGCTCATCGTCTCGGTCCTGCCCGCCTCGGGCACCGTCCCTGCCTCGGTCGGCACGGATCAAGCACCACGGCAGATAACGGCGGAACCCAGACCCGGCGCCAGGGCCGTCGCGCTCTCCACCGCGCAGCGCGGGAACCTGCTCGAGGCCGCGACCGAGGCACGCGTCACCACCGCCCGTTCCCTGAAGCTGGGCGATCGGGAGGAGCTGATACCCAGGGACGTCGTCAAGGACGCCGACGGCACCGTGCACACCCGCTACGAGCGCACCTACGCCGGCCTGCCCGTCATCGGCGGAGACCTGGTGGTCCACGAGTTGGGCGCGGTCCGTACCGTCACCAAGGCCTCGAACGCGAAGGTGTCGGTACCGACGACCAAGGCCGCCGTCACGGCCGCGACGGCGAAGAAGACCGCCCTGGCCGCGGCGAAGGCCAAGAAGACCGACGACGCGGCCACGGACGGATCGCCGAAGCTGGTCGTCTGGCTCGGGGGCGGAACGCCGACGCTCGCTTGGCAGTCCGTCGTCAGCGGTGAGCAGGAGGACGGAACCCCGAGCAGCCTGAGCGTGGTGACCGACGCCACGACCGGCAGGCAGCTCCAGAGCGTCGAACAGATCCACTCAGGCACCGGCCACAGCCAGTACAGCGGTCAGGTGCCGATCGGCACCGCCCACAACGGCAGCCTCTACGAGCTGACCGACCCCGAGCGCGGCAGCCACAAGACGTACGACCTGACCGGCGTCGGCGGCAGCGGCGTCCTGGTCACCGACGACGACGACGTCTGGGGAGACGGAACGGCGGCCGACCGCCAGACGGCGGCCGTGGACGCCGCATACGGCCAGCGGCAGACGTGGGACTTCTACCACGACCGTTTCGGCCGCAACGGCATCGCCAACGACGGTGTGGGCGCCTATTCCCGGGTCCACTACGGCGACGGATACGCCAACGCCTTCTGGGACAACGGCTGCTTCTGCATGACCTACGGCGACGGCCTGAACAACGCCAAGCCACTCACCGAACTCGACATCGCCGCACACGAGATGACCCACGGCGTCACCTACGCCACCGCGAACCTGACCTACTCCGGTGAGTCCGGCGGCCTCAACGAGGCCACCAGCGACATCATGGGCACCTCCGTGGAGTTCTCCACGAACAACGCCACAGATGTCCCCGACTACATGATCGGCGAGCTCGCCGACGTCCGCGGCACCGGCAAGCCGCTGCGCTACATGGACCAGCCCTCCAAGGACGCCTCCGCCAAGGGCACCTCCCAGGACTACTGGACCCCCGAGACCAGGAAGCTCGACCCGCACTTCAGCTCGGGCGTGGCCAACCACTTCTTCTACCTCCTCTCCGAGGGCAGCGGGAAGAAGACCATCAACGGCGTCGCCTACGACAGCCCCACATACGACGGCCTCCCGGTCGCCGGTCTCGGCCGGCGCGACGCGACCGCCGTCTGGTACCGGGCGCTGACCGTCTACATGACCAGTAGCACCGACTACGCGGGAGCCCGCGCCGCCACCCTCCGGGCCGCCGCCGACCTGTTCGGTCCGACCAGCGACGCCTACGAGGCCGTCGGCAACGCCTGGGCGGCCGTCAATGTCGGCGCCCGCTATGTGAACCACATCGCCGTGATCGCCCCCTCCACGCGGAACTCGGCTGTCGGCCAGCCGACCAGCCGGCAGATCGAAGCGACGAGTTCCCGGCCGGGCCCCCTGTCGTATTCCGCGCACGGGCTGCCCAAGGGCCTGTCCATCAACGCGGAAACGGGCCTGATCAGCGGCACTCCGAAGAAGGCCGGCCACTTCAAGGCAGCCGTCACCATCAAGAACTCCCCGAAGGTCAAGCGCACGGTGCGCTTCGCGTGGACCGTCCTGGCCTCCGGCGGTGACTTCTTCGTCAACCCGGCCCGGTTCGACATCCCCAACTGGAAGACCATCGAGTCCCCGCTCATCGTCACCGGCCGCAAGGGCAACGCCCCCGGTGACCTCAAGGTCAGCTTCGACCTCTACCACCCGTGGATCGGCGGTCAGGTAGTCACCCTGGTCAGCGAGAGCGGCACGGAGATCCCGGTCAAGGACTGGTACTGGGACATCGGCGAGGGCGAGTTGCACACCACCTACACCGTCGATGCGTCGGCGGTACCCGCCAACGGCACCTGGAAGCTCCGGGTCCAGGACAACACCCCCGGCATCTTCACCGTCGACCCCGGCTACCTCGACAGCTGGAGCCTCACCTTCTGACCCTTCTTCTCCACCGCACCACCCACACCCGCCGCGCCCGACCAAACGGGCGCGGCGGTATGTGTTTCTCCCTGCCGGCGACCCGTCGGCGAGGCTGGGGCGACGGGCTCCCGAGCGCGTTCCGAGTCGATGGGTCCGGGAACCTCGCCGCGCCGCATTACGAGCCTGGGAGGGAACGGTGCACCGCGAAAGTCTGATGTTAGGGACCCGCAGCATCCGGGACCCGCCACGGGAGCTGATCGCTTTTTGCCGTTGGCCGCCGCGCATGGCAGATGACCTCGTACGCCGAAATGGCCACCCGTACCGCGGTCGGTCGGGCCGCAGCCGAGGGGCAAACCGACCGACTGCGCGCCGCCGACCCTGACCTCGTCATCGTCTCGATGAGCCCGCCAGATGCTCACCACGACCGAACGGGTTCAACATCAAAGCTCAGAACCGCCGGCTCCATCCCCACCGGCCTCGCTTTCGCGGCCTTCTCTCCGTTCGGGCCAGGTGCGCAGCAAATGCGCGCAACGACGGCGCTTCCTGGTAGCGATCGCCGAGCCTCTCGACGACGGCCATGGCGCGGGCGTAAGTGTCACGTGCCGCGTCAAGCTGCCCCGCCAAGGCGTACGCCAGGCCGAGCGTGCCCAGAGCGCCCGGGAGCAGTGGTTCGTGAGCGGCTGGGGACTCGGAGGCCAAGCGTGAGTAAGTTGCCACGCCTTCCTCCGCCGATGCCATCGCCTCCTCGTACCGCCCCGTGGCCAGAAGCCTGTCGCCGAGGCTGATCAGTACCTCCGCGAGAAAGTGCTCGAAGCCGCCGGGCGCCAGTGCAACCTGACGCCTGCGGATCTCGACGGCTTCGCGGGCAGGCTCCAGGGCCTCCGCGTACAGTCCAAGGTCCGCGAGCGCCCGGCTGAGATTGTCCAGTGCTCCGGCCAACTCGACGACGTCATCGGCCGAATCGCCGCCCGCCGACCAGCGGCGCCCGATGGCCACTGCTTCCTCGGCCGCGGCACGGCGGTCCCTGGGGCTGTCGTCGTAGTACGCCAGGTTGGCCAGGGCCCGCCCCAGGGACGGCTCCACGGTGGGGTCGGTACCTGCGAGGGTGCGGTATGACTCGACGCTTTTCCGCAGTTCCCGCAACCCCGCGCTTGCCTGACCCGCACTCGACAGGGACAGACCGAGGCCATTGCGCAGTCCGGCCACCGCGCGTGGGTGGGTGCCTGTCTGCTCGGCGGCCCGCACCACATCGGTGAGAACGGCGATGTCGTCGTCGTGGTATCGCCATCGAAAGAGAAAAACCCCTAAGGAAAACGCCATACTCACAGCGATGTCCAGGTGGCCGACGGCGTCCCGGTGACCAGCAGCGGCGCTGCGCGCGGCTGCGGTGAGATTCGGCCGCTCCGTCTGCAGCCAGGCCACCGCTTCTTTACGACTGGCGAAGGGCCCGGAGGTGTCGTCCTGTGATCGGCCCCACAGAAAGCTCGACGCCGCTGTCAGTGTGGTGTGGTAATACCGCAGGAGGCGGTCGACGGCCCGCGCTTGGTGTTCTGCGTCGTCCTCGGCGGCTAATTCGGCTGCGTAGAGCCGAATCAAGTCGTGCATGCGCCACCGGCCGGCGCCGACAGGGTGTTCGGACACTAGCGCGGCACGGGCGAGGGCCGCCAGGCCCTCCCGTGCCGGGCGGCCGACCAGTGCGGACGCGGCATCAGTGGACAGTTCGGGACCGGGGTTGAGCGAGAGCAGGCGGAACAATGCGGCCATTTCGGGGGACAGTCGTCGATAGGAGAGACCGAAGGCCGCACGAACGGCCAGGGGCTGCCCGCCGTCGTCGTAGTGCAGAGCCTTGAGGCGGGTACGGGAGTCGGCCAGGTCGGCTGCCAGATCGGCGATGGGCAGCCCTGGGTCGCCGGTGAGACGCGCGGCCGCGATCTCCAGAGCCAGTGGCAGCCCGCCGCAGTACGCCACCACCTCGGCAAGTGCAGGTTGTTCTCGGTGTGGTCGGGGGTCATCGGGGCGTGCACGGCTGAGCGCGGCAGTGATGAGGGCCCCGGCCGACGCAGGCGTCAGCTCGCCCAGGCCCAACTGGCGGGCGGGCAGCGTTGCCAGGGTGTCCCGAGACGTCACCAGCAGCCGGTGCTCACGGCGTGCAGGGACCAGCGGCTCCACTTGAGCGGCGCTGGACGCGTTGTCGGCGACCAGCAGGACGTGGCGCCCCTCGTCGGCAAGTCGGGCCAGCTTGGAGCGGAAGACGGCGGCTTGTTCGTCGGGTGTCGGCGGCATCTCCTCGTCGCGTACGCCCAGGGCCCGCAGCAGCGCACCGAGCGCCTGCTCGGGGGTCACCTTGCCCCCGGGGTCGTATCCGCGCAGGTTCACGAACATCACGCCGCCCGGGAACCAGCCGTGCACCACCGCGGCTTCGTGCGCGACCTGCAGGGCCAGGGCGGTCTTGCCGATGCCTGCGAGACCGGAGACGGCAGAGACCACCACGGCCGGTTTCGTGTTCGGCCCGCCGATCGCCGGGTCGAGGAGCCGCAGAAGCCGGGAGGCTTCGTCATCGCGACCGACGAGCTGGGTCGGGGCGGCGGGGAGCGCGGCCGTGGCCAAGGGGGCGGGACCCGCAGCCGCATGCACATGGATGTACTGGTCCCCGGCGACCTGGGTCACCTGCGCCGCGTCCGCCGCCTCGGCCCTCTGATCTGCCCGGCGCTCTCTGCGGAGCCTGTTGTCGGACACCCTCAGCCTCCGGGGGTCTGCTGGTCCCGGCCGACCTGATGGATCTCTGCATTCGCAGACGCCTCCGCCCGCTGGTCCACCTGCCCAACAGGGTTGGCTCCCCCGGCCGGCGCAGCAGTTGACGTGTACTGGCTACCGCCGATCTGGACCGTCCGGGCGTGTCCGGACGCCGTTGCGTTCTGGCTGACCCGTCCGGCCGACCGCGCCACGGGCGGTTCGATTCCTACCGCCCACCATCCGACCGCCGTGCCGACAACGCCTGCAACGACCGCGGCAAAGGCGGCCGCCACGGCCCACCGATCGGATTCCGCGCGCGGCAGCCATCCGAGCGACGCCGACCGGGCGGCCCATAGACCGAGTCCGAATGCCACTGCCGCGGCTGCGGCGGTCAGGGCCCACCGCACCGAACGCGCCATCTCGCCCCCCTCGCATTGGCCTCACGCCAATTCACTCCCAGGGTGACATCTCAGGGGACGACTGGCACCCCCCGTCTCCGAAGACTGCCAACCCTTTCTGGTGGATCACGGTGCATTGGCGTCCGGATTCAGCAGAAGTTGGGCTAGTCCGACCTACGGCGACCGTTTTAGGCCGATTCACCGTTGAATCGTAAGACGATGGCCAGCGGCAGGGCTCTGCCCCTCCTTGCCGACTTGGCCCTGGCGCTTCAGCTGATTGAGGCGCTCACGGCAACACCAGTCGGGCAGCCGAAGCCGAAGGTTGATCTGTGCTCGACATCAGCAGGTCGAAGCGGGCCCGGGACATCGACGGCGGCACGCGGATTACCGCGGCAAAGCAGGCGTCATCGAGGCCGCGACCGCTCGGCGCCTTCGACACCTGAGACCTCACCGCTGCACGCGCTGCCCACCCATGCCATGCTGGCGCTCGAGGACCGGCGTCGGCTCCACCAAGGTCCTCTGACGTGCCAGGAGATGGCCGCCCTGTTCGGCCTGGATGCGGTGCCGGCGAAGGTAGAGGCGCTGCGGTCGAAGGCGAAGCGGCTGGTGGCTCGCGGCTGGCTGGCCGAGCGGCAGCCGGGCCGGTTCACGCTCGCCGCGAGTGTGGCCGGGCCAGGCGGCGGGTCATGAGCGGGACCATAGACCAGTAGATCATCGCTTCGGCGCTGGTGGTGCGGCGCTCGAAGTCACGGACCAGGCGGCGGCTTCGCATCAGGTGGGCGAAGAACCGCTCGACGATCCATCGCTTGGGCAGCACCACGAAGCCGCGTATGTCGTCGGTGCGTTTGACAATCGCAAGGGCCAGAGCGAGCGCGGCCAGGCAGTGCTCGACGAGGCTGCCGGTGTAGCCGCAGTCGGCCCAGACGAGGTTCAGCCGGTGGTGTGTGTCGGTGACCCGCGCCAGCAGGACCTGGGCGGCGGTGCGGTCGCCGGTGTCCGCGGCGGTGACCATCACCGCGAGCAGCAGGCCGAGCGTGTCGACCACGACGTGCCGCTTGCGCCCGTTGATCAGATTGGGGCTCGGCGCGGGCCGCGCTGTGCCGGGGTGGTGGCGGGCGTCTCGGCTTCGTCTGTTGTCCGCTCTCTGCCGGGCTGTTTGGGGTCGGTCAGCCGGTATCGGAGGGTCTGGTACGAGACCTAGCACTCGGGCCGTTTGCTGATCTCGGCCAGGGTGTAGCCGCCGCCGAATGCCGGATACCGCGTCGCAGGCCGGCCACGGCCCTGCTGGGTTTCGGGCTTGAAGGGTCGGGGGCTGTTGTCGACGGCTTCCGTCCCATGCTGTGGTAGGAGCTCGCAGCTTCTCCCGTTGGACTGCGTGCAGCGGATACGCATCGATCTTTCTGGTCGCGACACTCGGTGACATCACGCGGTCCCGCCGCGGCGTCGAGGACGGTCGTCAGGAGGCGGAGGATCACAAGGTCGTCGCTGCGGCTGATGCCGGGGGACAGCCGGTGGGCGCGGACCAGGGCCTCGGTGATGCCGACCTCGCGCATGCCGCTGGCGTCCAGGTCGTAGACAGTGATTCATGGGGCACTGGTGAGTGCCGCTGGCGTGGCGTGCGGCGAGGGCGCGGGCGGTGAGGATGAACAGGCCGTCAGCGGCGCCTTCGTCTTCTCGTCTGCATCTGCGGCGAGTTCGGCCACGAGGACATTGCTGTCGTCGATGTCGTTGGAGGTAGTGCGCTCCTCCCCGCTGCCGTCGAGCAGGCCCAGGTGTTCCGCGGTGTCGTCGAGGGAGAGCAGGACCTGGGAGTGGTGGACGTGCGCCGCAGGCCCGAGCCTCGGAGGCGAGTTCCGCGGTGTCGATAAGCGCGGCGGCTGCGTCGGTGAGTTCGCCGACGAACTGGCCGTGATCGTCAAAGCGGTCCGCGACGGTAATGCGAAGGCCACCGCAATTCGTACCGAAGCTCTCGATGTGGTAGTCGAGGGCGAGGACGGCCAGGTCGCGGTGGAGCCGATCCCAACAAGCGCTCGCAAGGGGCGGCGTTCCGTACCTCTGTACCGAACACCGACGACGAGATCGCCGAGCTGCTTCGGTCGTGGCAGCTCCGGCCGCTACATGATCCCTTTCCAGTTCCACGGCCGGGGGCCGCGGCGGCCGCGTAGGCAGTCGACGCGATGCTGGGCCTGTGGCGCCCACTCCGAGTTGCTGGCGGCGTGTTGGGCCGCGTAGGTGACCATGCGTAGCTCGCGAGCCCCGGCGAGGATCCGGTACCCGGGCCAGGCTGTGACATCTATGCCGTAGGCCTCGCAGTATGTGGCGTACTGCTGCGGGGTGACGGCGCCTGTCGTCGTCATGCGCACGGCTGTCGAGACCAGGTCCCATTCCGGCGGGCCGGCGGAGAGCCGCTCGAGGTCCATCATCAGTCTGCCGGTGCCCGTGCGGACCAGGTTTCCCGGCCACGCGTCGCCATGGATCACGCAATCCGGCAGTCCCGCCGGTCGCTCCTCCCACGCTGCCGCGAGGCCTTGGTGAAGGTCTTGGAGCCAGCGCCGGTCATCCTCGTTCAGCGTCGAGGCCGCCTGCAGTCGCGCGGCGACGCGTACGAACGGGTCGAGGTACCCGATGTCGAAGTCCGGCGTCGGCAGGGCGTGCAGCTGTTTCAGCAGCAGCGCCACGTCGGTCTCGGTCCCGTGCTCGTGTGCGGGGAGCTCTGCCCAGAAGGTCACCGGGCGGCCGTCGGCTTCGACAGGCTGCTCAACGTCGATCGGACGTACGGCGGGGACGGCGTTCTGGGCAAGCCATCGGGCGACTTGGATCTCACGGCGGGCGGCCGCGGCTTGGCCAGGCCGGGCGATGCGCACGATCACGCCCCGCCCGGGAAGTCGCCATATCTGGTTCTCGGCGATCCGGACGGGGACGGCATCGCGGGCGTCGAGACCAACGGTGGAACATGCCTGTTCCAGGGCAAGGCGAGCGGGTGCGGCGGCAGACGTCGTCATGCCCGCACGGTAGCGGCGATCCGCTCCTGCAGGTCTTTGGCGTCGCTGAGCTTGGGGTGAGAGGCGGCGAACCGGCCGAGCTGACGGAGGCCGTCGGCAGCGCGCCGTGAGGTGAGTCGCCCTACCTCGTTCAGGGCGTCATGGCCGATCACAGCGGCCTGCCGGGGGTCGCCCTTCGCCATCATCAGGGACGCCAGTTTGGTCCTGGACATCGCTCGAGACCGGGCGAACGCGGGGTCGTGCCCTTGAACTGCTGCCCAGAACCGTTCTCCAGCCTTTCCCGGGTCCTGACCGGCGAGGACCGCCAGGTCGAAGAGCGCGTGGGCGGTATCGCCGGCGTGTTGCGGTTGGTCGTAGTAGGCCATCCACGGAGGGTCTTCGGAGGTGTCGCGATCGGCGAAGGCTTCGTCGGCCTGTCCCACCGCGGCGAGGGTGTCCTTTACGTTCTTCATCCTGGCGAAAGCCCTGGCGCGTGCTGTGTGGAGCATGGCCCGCTCGGTGGCCGTCAGCCGGTCGGAACGGACCAGGCCCTTCTCGGCATGGGTCAAGCCCTCGTCCGGCTCGCCCACCCATACGGCCTGGCGCGCCAGGAGGCTGTACGTCTTGGCGCGCAGGTGCCAGTCGCCGGCTTCCTCGGAGCAGTCCGCTGCGAACTTCCATGTCCGCCGGGCATCGTCGTGGGCGTACGAGTCGAACGCGGTCGCGCCCACGGCGATCCCAAGGCGGGAGACGGCCGCGAACAGGTCGGACCGCAGTACGTCCGGGCAGTCCGCGTACAGCAGGCCGGCCGCCCACTGCATGGCGCGGCTGGAGATGTCTGCGACCATCCCGCCCCCGCCGTACGAGTTGTCCCAGCGGCTGATGCTCGAGGCCACGCCGAGGACTTGTTCGATGTCGAGGGGCGTGATGGTGCCGGGCTGTTGAGCGGGGGCGGAGGGTGAGACGAGTTGGACGAGGTCTATGGGGGCGAACGCAGCGAGACTGCTGGCGGCGAGGAAGTGGCGACGGTCCACGGGCGCAGGACTCCCGGTCAGAGGTGGCGATACATGTCTGCCCAGGATGCGGCCTTGAGTGACCTCGGCACTTCGTTCCTCGGGTGTATCTGCTCGCTTATCGGCATCGCGCCGCTTCTTATCGGCATCACCGAAGACCATTGGCCAGGCCCGCTCGAAGACGCCTCCGGTGTTCAGGACCGCGTCGAGCTGGGCGGCGAGCGGCTGCTGACAGCTGGGGTATTTGCCCTTCTCGATCGCAAGAATCACATCATCGCTGACCTGCGCTAACCGGCCCAGTTGACGGGCCGACATGCCTTCGAGTTTCCGGCGGTGACGCAACTCGTTGCCGAACCAGGCTTCGGGGGACTCCCCCGGGTTGAGCTGCTTCTCCGGCTGCGGCATTCCTTCGCCCTCTCGGGGTCTGTGATGCCGATTCCTGGAGGTGTCGGCATCAGACGCTGCACGTTTGCTCCCCGTGCTGCCTCAATAGTTGCGGAACGGGTTGGAACCAGTACACACCGCAACTAGGGCTCTTCGACGGGGTTCTGGCCGAACGAACGGAACTGTGATGCATCAACACGCTGAAGCACCTGCAAGGGATGCTGTCGGTCGTGCTCTGACAGCCAGCATTCCTGGGCAGTTGGAGATGGCTCTGGACGTGACGCCGAGTGCCATCGCCCTGGTTCGGCGCATCGTGTCCAGTCACCTGCAGCTGTGGGGTGACGGCTTGGACGCGCTCACAGACCGGGCTCTCCTCGCCGTGAGCGAGCTGCTGACCAACGTCTGCGAGCACACCGTAGGCGACCCGAGCGGCCGGCGAAGCGCGTGCCTCCTCGTACAGAGGATCCCAGGCGGCATCTGCGTCAACATTCGCGACAGCGACCCACGAGAGCCCGCGCTCCTCGCTCCCTCGGACACCGACGAAAGCGGCCGCGGCCTGGTCCTGGTGCGCGCCATCTCCGACGGTTTCGGCATCTCGCCCAACCGGGCGGGCAAGGACGTGTGGGTCTCTCTCCTTCACCCGCAGGCGGACGCGGATTCGCCGACTGCCTAACTGCCAACGCCCCACCGCCCACTTACCTATGGAGACCTCGTATGCCCCGCACCATGGCTCAGCAGGCCTCTGGCCGGTGCACGCTCGACGAGTCCGACATGGAGCCTGCGGGCGTGTGGTCCGTCGACACCGCGACGCTCGAGCGCGTTGTGGAACGACTCCAGGCCGGGCTGCCCATCGATACCGCCTTCGACGTCCTGGACGCTGTGCTCGGCGAGCAGTCACGGCTGGATGAGCACGAGATTGACGGGCTGGCGCAGAAGCTGCGCGGCTTGATTCCCCAGCTCGCCGACCTTGCTGCGGAGCCAGGCTGCGACGAGACCAGCGAGGACGTCACGGCAGCCGTCGCCCGTGCGCGAGCACTGGGAAAAGAGAAACCGCCTCCTGAGTTCGTACTGGCACGCGGGCACCTTCGACTTCTCGCCCTCGTCGTACAGGACGTGTTGGAGTTTTTGGCCGAGGACACAGAGCTGTGAGCGGCGGCCACAGAGTCCCTCTCCGGCGCGGCCCGCGCCGAACCCCCTGCGGTGTGCCGGCCCAGCCGCCCGGTGCGCCGCGGCCACCCCCTACGCGGTCATCGAGGAACTGCGCCGAGTCCGGCGGAACGCCGCCCGCTGGGACCTCGACGACGGCGGTGAACACGCTGCCTTGGCTCTCACAGAGCCCGTCCACTGACGGTGAGCAGCGCCCGTCGACAAGACCCGGGCGACCGCCCGACCACCGCCCCGAGCGGCACATCCCCCACATCACCAGCACTATCCACACCTCATCGAATGGAGTCCCGCATGACGAACCTCGGCATCCCCGTCGTTCCAACCCAGACCCGGCGGCCAGTGGGCAGCGGAGTCGAGTTCTCGAATACCGGCCATTACTTCGAGGCGCCAGTCGACCTGGACGTTCATGCCCTCGCCGACGCCGCAGCGGTCCCGCTGTCAGTGATCGTGCAGGTCACGAAGCGCTGCAACTTCGACTGCAACATGTGCTCCGAGACCCTCCAGATGCCTGACCCGACGATCGACCAGCTCGACACGATGCGCGAGAACCTCAGCGGGGTGGCCCGGGTGTTCCTCTCCGGCGGCGAACCGATGATGCGCAAGGACTTCAGCGACATCGTCGACATGTGGCATAGGGATGCGATCCTCGCCGTGCCCACGAACGCCACCCACGGCATGGAGCACGCCAAGAACATCGCCGGGAAGATCGCGTACGCCAACGTCGGGTTCGAGGGCCCCCGCGCTGCGTTCCAGCGCATCCGCGGCCAGGAGTACGACCTGACGATGGCCGGCATCCGCGCCTTCCAGGAGCGCGGCATCCCGATCTCGCTGTCCGCGGTCATCACCCGCTCCTACCTGCCGTCGATGCCGTACGTGACGCAGATCGCCGACGTCCTTGACGCGGGCAAGATCAAGTTCATCATGCCGCTGCGGAAGGGCAATGCCCTCAAGCTCCCCGCGCACGAGTTCATCAGCAACGAGGAAGCCGAGCATGCCTTTGACCGGCTCATCGCCGAGCGCACCACGCACCGGTGGAGTCCGGCTCTGCGGCTGACCACCTGGACGCCGGACAACGAGGGTCACATGATCTGCATCGAGCCGAACGGCGTCGCCCGTGCCTGGCCGGTGTACGACGCCCCGGACCTGTGGCTGAACATCGGCAACGTCCTGGAGGAGCCGGTCACCGAGATCTGGAAGCGGTACCCCTACAAGAAGAACCACATGCAGAAGTACCTCTCCCGCACGATCAGCAGCGTCACCCAGGGG
This sequence comes from Streptomyces sp. NPDC002133, assembly GCF_040296405.1. Taxonomy (NCBI): domain Bacteria; kingdom Bacillati; phylum Actinomycetota; class Actinomycetes; order Kitasatosporales; family Streptomycetaceae; genus Streptomyces; species Streptomyces sp. NPDC002133. The sequence goes on from NZ_JBEOXF010000055.1 coordinate 16,829, forward strand.
GTGTGACGTGCGGCGCCTGACCAACCTCGGCTGGTCCGATGTCCCGTACGGGGCCACCGACCACCTCGTGCAGAGCAAGAAGCGCTTGCTGACGGGCATTGCGCTGCTGTGGGCGGACGCTGGCGGCACACCGGTACTGATGGGCGCCGGCGCAGTCCTGGTCAACGTTCACCGCACCAAGACCGTGCAGCTGTCGCCCGGGCCACTGAACCTCGGCTACATCGCGTGGCTCGCCGAGCGTGAAGAGGACACGGAGTCGATCCTGAAGGTCCTCGACGTCTTCCTCGTCCAGACCCGGAGGGACGCTCACGCCCTCGCGTGGCACAACGCGGCCGACGACTTACACGTCATGAAGACCCTGCGGCCCAACAGCGCCGGGGTCACCGGCATCACCGAGGCGTGGAAGTCCCGCCGGACGCCGGACACGGGGATCGCGCGGTGCGTGGACACGGCCATCGACATGCCGTCCAACGGCCTGCTCGCCGACACCGCTGACGCCCATTGGCTTCCCCTCGGGCACGCCCTGCTCCCCCATCAGGAACAGGGGCACGTCCAGCAGCGCTACCGGGATCTGGCCGAGGCCGCAGGAGACCCCAAGACGATCGACGGCGTGACGCAGAGCGTCGCCGCCGGGGCCCTCGCGCAGGCGTACACCGTCGCCCTCCTCGGTGGCCGGCACCTCGGCCTCCTCGACTGGGAGGAGCCACCACCCGCGTTCGCGTCGCTAGAGCGCGTCGCGTGGGACGAGCTGCCTAACCTGTTCCGAACCACCCCGGCTGCGTAGCCCAGTAGCGTCGCCCGCGGGGCCCCAGACGCCCGTCCGGGGGCCCCGTACCCCCTGCGAGGACACATGATCACCATCAGCAGCCTGAGCCGCCCCACCCAGCCTCCCGCGCCCCGCACAGGCGTCGTCCGCCTAGCGTCGATCGACGTGGAGTGGACGAAGAACTACCGCATCACCAACGGCAACAAGCCGTTCTGCTACTCGATCGTCTGGCTCGACCTCCCGGCCGACCGCTCCACCGACCTCGCCGACATCGCGTTCGAGTACACCAGCGTCTACGTCGAAGAGCCCGGCGAGCAGGACCAGCTCGTCGCGACGGCCGCGAACACCTTCCGTGCCGTCACCGAGCACGCCGACATCGTCACCGGCCACCAGCTCTGCGCCGACCTCGGCGTCCTCGCCAAGAGCGCCCCCGCCCCGAACCCTCACCTTGACCGCGCCCGCAGTCACTGGAAGGGCCGCCGCGCCAACGACGCAGAGAAGCGCTACATCGACACTCGGTACGACGCCGGACACCTGCTCGAAGGAGCCTCCCGGCGGCTCGTAGACGTGTGCACCGAGCTCGGCCTCGACGTCACCCAGCCCGAGCTCCAGCGAGTCACGATGCCCGGCTGGCACCGCAAGTGGACCGATGAACGCGTCGTCGAAGGGCGCGAGCGCGTCAGCGTGCTGAACCTGCGCCACTCCCTGTCCACCGCCTACGTCGCCGCGCGAGTCGCTGACCTCGGCCACTGGGCGCCGGACGGCCTCAACGTCAACAAGGCCCTCGCCGAGGGCACCAAGGGCGCCTGGGCGTGGCTGGAGCACCCGACCTTCACCAACCTCCTGGAGGCACCGTGCCGATCCGTGAAACAGCCGTCATCGCCGTCGAAGGCACCAGTGCGGCCGGCAAGACGACACTCATCCAGGGCCTGACCAGCCACTCACGAGAGCAGTCCGTCAACGCGATGTGCACGGGTGAGCCCGCACGTAGCAGCCCGTTCATGGCAGAAGTCGTCCTTCACGGCAAAGGCCACTTCGACCTGGTCGCCGAAGTAGACCTCTTCGCCCAGCAGCTCACCGTCCCGCTGCGCGCAGCCCGCCACCACCAGGTCCTCATCACCGACAAGACCCCCGCCAACGTTCTGGCCCTCGCTTCGCTCGTCCTCGATACCGCCGAGCCGCAGACCGCGACCATGCTCTCCGCAATGCGCACCCTCTGCCGCGACAAATTCGACCAGGAGGCCGGAGGTGACCGTATGAGGGAGAAAGTCCTCCCACCTCCAAGACCAGGCCGAGGACGTCGTCTTCAAGGCCTGCGCAGAAATCGGCGTGCCGATCCTCGAACTCCCGACCGGCCCGAGTACCGCTGAGCGCGTCCGGTAGATCGCCAAGGAGGTTACCGAGATGGGGCTCTTGGCCACCTGACCATAGAGTCCCAGCGACGCAGACGTTGAAGGACTCCGTGGACCACCCGCAGAACGACGCCATGCTCATCATGAAGCGCCAGGACACGATCCTCCTTGCCAGACGCCACAACACCGGCTACACCGATGGCCTGTTGAACCTCCCGTCCGGCAAGGTCGATCCCGGAGAGGACCCGTACGACGCGATCGTGCGCGAGGCGCGCACTTCGGAGTTGACCACTTCACAGTCGCGCTAGCGGAGAAGGAGAGGACATGCCTACTCGCCGGCCGTGGCTTCGCGGTTCCCGATCGCCCAAGCGATCGCCTGCGACCGGAGATGGTGCCAGCGCCTCCGCGCGCGCGTGGTCCGCCTCGTTCCGGCCACACTCCAGCTCAGCCGCGATCAGTCCGTGCCGGCTGAGATCGGTCGTCCTGGGCATCATGTCCGGCCATTGGCCGAGGACTGCGAGCCAGGCAACGACGTCGTCCTCGGTGAGGCTGCGGACGTCGAGTGCCCCTGCCGCGTCCAGCAGGGCGGTGGTGTCGTCCGCCGGATCGGCAACTGCAAGTGCCTTGGGCAGCGAGCGGCGGACGGCTCTGACGAGTGAGACCAGGTCGGCGGCCGTGTGGGCTAACAAACTCCCGTTCCTGCTCCTCAGCTGTCAATTGCCGGAAGCTGCTGGCCCTCATGGGGAGCCGGGGCCCCAGGCGTACGGTGAGCACCTCTTCCACGTGTGCTCGCAGCTGTCCGGCATCGGTGGTGTCCACCATGTATGCCCATGCGGCCGGGACGGTCATCCACATCCAGTGAGCGCAGCAACGCCAGTCGGGCAGCGGCTGCCGCGCGTCGAACTGGTCCTTGGCCGCCCAGCGGAACCGAATCACGAGCCACTTCCTGTGCAGGTCGACGTGTTGCTGCATCGCCTCTTCATTCAGGTCTGCGTGGCTGATCGGTCCACAGCGCGGTGCCAGTCCCTCCAGCCTTGCGTTCAGACCGCCGAAGTCGATTCCCACGGCGGCGCGGAGCTCGCCGACGTCCCGAGCATCACGGGCCAACGCGATACAGGCGCTCTGGTCCGATGAAGCGCTGTCGGCGAGGACTCTGCACCCACTCGCCGCGTCCCGCGCCACGGCGGCCATCGGGTCGCACAGCTCGGTCGGAACTGGTTCCGTCTGCAGGACTTCAGCCACGGGGGGCCCTCACACCGTGGGGAGTGGTAAGTGCATATATGCTCCGCTGACCACCGGGGGGTGGTGATTCTGATCATGTGGTCATCGTGGGAGTTGTCATGGGGAGTTCCGGCGGATCTCGCAGCGACAGTGCAGTTGGTTGCGCCGTGCTGCTAGGTATCGCAGGTACGGTCGTCATCGGCTGGCTTGTTTGGCTGGCCGCCCTCTGGTTCGTCGCAGAATGGCGATGGGTTTGGATCCTTGGAACGGTGTTCCTCATGCCCTGCCTCGCTTACGGCGCCGTGGTCGCCTGGCGGGAGCAGCAGCCGTTCGCGCCGAGTGAGAGGCGAGAGGCATGGCTCTCCGGGGTACTCGTCTCCATGCTGGTTGTCGCACCCGTCGTGGTGCTCGCCACCGGATGGGGCACGGCCTGTGTGGCGCTGCTGCTTGGATTGGCCATCGGCGCGGCACCCGGCTTTGTCTGGGCCGGTCTTGAGCTTCCGCGTCTCCTGCCGCCGCGGCGGACGTCGGGCGTGAGTGTTGAGGCGGAGACTGCCACCCATGTCAATGCCCCCTAAAACTGGTCTCGCCCCGCCCATCCGCGTTTCCCTGGGCCGGCAGCAGCCAGCTCCCTGCGCACAGCACTCCTTGGCCTCCCGGCTGCGCTTCGGTGCACGTGCCATCGTCGTAATCCGCCCAGTCGCGTCGAGTCCCCCGGCGCCCGCTCATCTCTCACTCCCATTCGAGCACAACGGAGTTCAGTCGTGCCCCAGCCCCTCTCCTCAAACCTCCGCACGCGCCGACTGGCCACGCTCGCCGCCCTCGCAGTGGTCAGCACGACCGTCATCGCTCTAAGCAGCACCAGTCAGGATCACACCGCGGCCAGCGCCGCAGCGGGTCCCACGGTCACGGCCTCCCCCACGCCTGCTGTATCCCCCTCCACCCCGAACACGGAGTCTCCCGACCAGGACGAGAAGGGCGGGAAGCACGAGGTGGCGACACCGTCCAAGAACCCGGCAGTGAAGCTGCCAGCGTCCGCGTCCTGTAAGGGGGCAGTGAAGAACATGACCTACTCCGCCGCTGGAGGCACAGTCACGGAGAGCGACTCCCCTGCTCCGAGCTACCTGTCCATCCAGCAGGCCGAGGTGAGCAGGGACACGAACGGCGTGACGGTCTCGTACGCCCTCAAAGCTCCGGCTCCCTACGCCGGTTCGAACGTCAAGGATGCCAACTACTCCACCTGGTTCGGTGACGGGGACTCCAACAACGGGCTGATCACCATGCTGTACCTCGACTCCACATGGTTCGTATCCGTCATCGGGTACGACATGGAGACCGGCGGAGACATCGACGCCCAGCCGACGGTCAACGGCGACAACGTCACCGTGCGCCTACCTCTGAAGGCGCGCACCACCGGCGGCACCGTTGACCTGTCCCAATTCACGCACGTCGGCTGGTCGTCTTCCGGGAAAGACCCGTCCGGCGTCGGCACGTGGGACGACGGTTGCCCGGTCGACGGACTCACCGCAGGCGATCCCGGAAATTGGATGGTCCGAATGCGCTGAGACGCCGGCCCAGCACCCCGCGGGCCACGGTGACGCCTCGAGGGCCTGAAGTACCGGCGGTGGCGATCAACGGTGTCCGCGCGAACCAGGTGCCGCAGCCGAACGCTATGATCACGAAGTCCGAGGACCTGTAATACGCCCTCGATCTCCACTGCAAGCGTTCGCTACTCTTCGTCGCCGCGAACTGCGACCCCGAACAGCCGTCATTACCTGGCCCGGTGACCCGAAAGTGATTCGCGACTCCGCCCTCTGAGCACAGCCCGCACGACCGGGCCCAGCCGCCAAATCCGCAAGCCTGCGCCCTCCTGCCCACGATCCCTTCGCCATCCGAGAAAGGCTCCCGCATGCCCAAGGATGATCTGAAGCTCCCCGAGGACAACGGTGACTGGGGCGTCCCCTACCAACCAGCCGACTTCCTCGGCCTCGACCGCGCCTCGATCCCACTCCGCGGCAAGGTACCGGATCCGGCACTGGTCGAATTCGTCCACCAGCTCGTCACGGCCGAGGGTCCGATACACACGGATACATTCGGTTCAGGCACGGATTTCGTGAAGTCGATCAGCAGGGGGTTGCGGTCTGTAGTCGGCGGCTGGCGGCGATCAGAAGGAGCCGCTTGCGTAGCAGTGGTGGTTTCGCTCTGCCGAACATGCTGCGCTTGAGGGCCTTCAGGTCGTTGATGCGGCCCTCGACCGGCCCGGATGACCAGTCGGTGCTGATGCCGTAAACGACGGCGTCGAGGTCGGGGAGCAGTCCGTTGGCGAAGCCGGCCAGGCCGCACAGCTCGTCCGCGCTGACGTCGGCGATCCAGTGGGCAGCCGGTCCCCTTCGCGGTTGGTCATGATGGTCGCGAAGGTGCGGACGTGGCTGGCGACAGCCGCAAGTTCGGGTGACCGGGCCAGCAGCGCCTTGAGCTGCTGTCGGTCGTCCTCACGCATGTGGTCGGGGTGGCTCGAAATCCAGCGGGTGGCCTCTCGGGGTGAGGGAGGCCGGGCGATCGGCGGCGTGTTCCCCGTGGCCGGCGATCGGGACGCAGTGGCCGGACGTAGTCGCGCAGTGTGCTGTAACTGCTGCGTGCCCCGCGTTCTTGCAGCTCGCGCTGGAGCCGGGACACGTTCGTGCAGCCTTCGGCGATGCGCTGCTCGAGGTAGGGCTTGAACGAGTCGAGTTTGCTGGTCCGGTTCTGCCACTGCCCATGCAGCATCGCTTCCGGCCGGACACCGTGTTGTCTGACTCCCGGTCTACGGGCGAGCTCGATCGTCGAGCCGGGGGGTCTGTCGCAGCAATGATCGGCATGAGTCCCGTTCTTCTTGCCAACACCCGACGTTGATCGCCAGCATCCTGGAAAGCTGCGCTGACGGCGCCTTGCCTCTGCCATGCTGCTCTTCACCACACTCTTGGAGGGGGCCGGCATGAGGCGGCAGGATCTCGCCGACGCTCTGGACGCGGAAATGCTCGATCCGCCTCTGCCTCCTGACGCCATCGGCGCGCTGTCCGGGTGGCTGAGCGGGCCCGGCGCGGCATACTCAACGGGGCCCGGGAGCCATGCGGTCGCGTACGTTCCTTCGCGGTGGGTAGCCATTCGTCCATGGCCGGACAGGCTGGCCCCTCAATCGAGCTCCGCCCCCGTAGCGCTGAGCCGCTCTGAGGTTGTGGCGACCGTGCGGGAGGCTGTAGCGGACTCGCAGTGGGACAAGGCCCTGATAGCCGCGTATGTGTGGGGCACCGGCGGAACGGGCTACGGCCCGCACCGCCTCAAAGAGATCCTTGCCATGTCCGGTTCAGCCGAACCTCTCTCGCAGACCGAGGACGTGCTGCGCGGTCGAGACCCAGTGGCGGCCTACGCCGTGCTCGACAAGTCCGTGAGAGGACTTGGCCCCGCGTTCTTCACCAAGTTGCTCTACTTCGTCGACCTGGCCCTCAATCCGCCGCCCGGCCCCCGCGCGCTCATCCTCGACCAGCGCGTCGCCCGCGTACTGCGAGCCCACGCCAACTTGCGCGGCTCGGCAAGAGGCGTTCCGTCCGCAGCGAGCACCGCACGTTGGATCTGGTCAGACACCGGCTGGACAGCCCACCGCTACGCGGTCTACCTCCGGTGGATCACTGCCGCCAGCAAACAACTCATAGCCTCCGACGCCGCGTGGCCGGTCTCAACGCCTGACCTACTGGAACTCGCCCTCTTCGACGGCGCTTGGAGACCATCAACCGGTGCACTCACCTCCTAATGACTGCAGCCGGTGCGCAGACGAGACGTTGAATCGTAGGAATGGGAGCGGTAGCAGGGTGGAAGCGAACCCGATGAGCTTGTACGCGCTGTTCGGGCAGGACCAGAGGCTTGTCGTTCCTGTCTTTCAGCGACCGTACGTCTGGAACGAGAACAGGAATTGGCGTCCTCTGTGGGAGGACGTTGCAGCCCTGGTGCAGCGGAAGCTCTCCGGTGAGGAGGTCCACCCCCATTTCCTCGGCGCAGTTGTGCTGGACCAACTTGCTACTTCCACTGGGTCGATGCCCGCGCGTCAGGTCATTGACGGGCAGCAGCGCTTGACGACGCTCCAGGTTCTTCTCGCCGCGGTCCGTGATGTCGCGCGGGAGATGGAAGTCGCGGAGAAATACGGTCGTGCCCTCACCAAGTTGATCGTCAACGACGATGACATGTCGGACGATCCGTGCGCGGTCTACAAGGTGTGGCCGACCAACCTGGACCGTCGCCCGTTCCGTGCCGTGATGGACGGTGACCTGCAGCGAGCCGTCGATGTCACTACCCCGACGGGCACAGGCGACCCGGTGATCGTTCAGGCATACCAGTTCTTCCGTGCTCGGACCATCGAGTGGGCGCACGAACTGCGCTATGAAGGCAAGCTGGAAGAGGGCTTCAACTCCCTGGTGCGTGTCCTGCGTGAGAAGTTCGAGCTCATCGTCATCGATCTCAAGCCGGACGACAACGCTCAGGTGATCTTTGAGGCGCTGAACGACCGCGGCACCCCGCTGCAGGCTTCCGATCTGGTGAAGAACCTGGTCTTCCAAAGGGCGGAGGAGCAGGGCCTCCCGGTGGAGGCGCTGCACCGGGAGGTGTGGTCGTACTTGGAGACGCCAGACTGGCGTAAGGAAGTGCGGCAGGGGCGCCTCAAGCGCCCCCGGCTGGATGTCTTCCTTACCCAGTACCTCACCTGCGAGCTGGCTGAAGAGGTGCTGACACCCGAGCTGTTCCTGACGTTCCGTCAGTACGTCAATGACTCCGGAACTGATCTGGTTGCTTTGATCCGACACCTCGTGGACCGTGCTGCGGTCTACCGGCGATTGACGGCAGACATCCAGCCACCCACCCCCGAAGGCAGATTCCTCCATGCCCTCGCCGTCTTGGACATCAACACCGTCATGCCCGTAATGCTGTGGCTCATGACCCGGTACACAGAGGCCGACCGTGCGGATGCTGTGGCGGCACTGGAGTCCTACCTCGTAAGGCGGACCGTCTGCCGGCAGACGACGAAGAATTACAACCGCCTCTTCCTGGAGCTGCTCAAGGAACTGAAGACAAAGGACGACCCCGCGGTCGTGGAGGGCTTCCTGCTCCGGCAGGACGCTGACTCCGGGTTCTGGCCACGCGACGAAGACATCCGGTACGTCTTCCGAACGCAACCGTTGTTCAAGCAACTCACGCGGGGCCGACTGCGGCTACTTCTCGGAGAACTGGAGGACGCGCTGTACGAAGGTAAGGCTGAGCGGATGGTGTACGACGGTGAACTGACCATCGAGCACCTCTTGCCCCAGGCTTGGGAAGTGCACTGGCCTCTCCCCGACCCCGGCAGCCTTGAGGCACACGAGCGCAGGCAGTCCCTCGTCCATACCGCGGGCAACCTGACTTTGCTCTCCCGGAAACTCAACCCTTCCGTTTCCAACGGACCGTGGGAACGCAAACGGCCCGAGATCCTGTTGCACAGCGCACTGGCTCTTAACCGGCGGCTTCCAGAGCAGTGGGACGATGAGGCGATCGTAGCCCGCGCCGATCATCTGGCTGCAGCCTTCTGCGGCCGCTGGCTGCGACCTGCGGGAGGCGCGGCTCCCGCCTCCATGGTCGGCACCATGGCTTCTCGGCCTGCACCGACAACGCCCAGCGTCAGCAGACCGGCAGGACTCGGCGTACCCAAGCCTCGCCGCGACGTCGGGCTGCACATGCAGGAGGCCTTCGCATCGCTCCCGGTCGGGGCAGTACTCACGGTCGCGGAGATAGTGGCGGTCCGCACCTCACAGTACGAGGCCGGTGAGATCAGCGCCGGAGCCGTTGCCGCCAGGCTGGCCTCGGACAACGTCCCTGGGATCAGAGCCGTCTCCGGTTCCAGTCCGAGGGCCGCACGCAAGATTGGCTGAACGATTGGGCGGTCGACTCCGCTTAAAGGTGACTGTTGGGCCAGCTGACTGGGACGCCAGCCCCGGTCGTGGCCCGAATGTCGTCGTCGCTGCAACGAACGACCCGTGAGGCCTGGCGCAGGCGGGGCGAGCTGATACGACGGTGCGTCGTCCGTGATGAGCCACAGCCGTCGCCACGTAGGTGGGCAGTTGCACCGCCCCCTGCTGACGGCTGACCATAGGCTGTGTACTCGCCCAATGGCCCTACGCTGTCGCCCGCTAGGCGTTCGAAAGGGGTGGGGACGTGAATAGGGCGATACGGGTTGCTGTGGTAGGCCTCGTGGTGGCTGGCGCTGCGGCGTGTTCATCGGGGACCAACGACAAGGACAGCGCTCTGAGCGAAGCTCGGGCTGCCTGCAAGGTGATGCTGTCGGTGGAGGTCGTTGGCGACAATTCCACGGCCGCAGACCTGGTGATAGCGGCCAGCCACATGGAGCCGGCCGTGGAGCACGCCGCACTGGCGGCGCAAAAGGACAGCCGGTGGGACACGCTGTCGAACGGCGTCACCGGTCTCCAGGCGCTGACGAAGCAACGGGGGCTAGCTGCGGACGTGAGCGTTGACTACGCAACTCATGCGACCGCCGTTGAAGAAGTTAGCCGCCTGAGCGCAACTGCACCCGATCTGGCTGTTTCGCAGGAGTGCCGCAAGGCGAATGCCGGGTGACTCGGGTTTCCCAAAGGGTCGTTGTTCAGGTGGCTGGCTCTCCCCGACGCGGGCTGGCGAGCGTGTGACTGATCCTGAGTCGGTTTCGGGTCGGTGATTGTGGGTGGGCAGGTGGTATCCGCTGGTCTGCCCAGCGTTTCCACGTGTTCGTTCCGGTTGGGCCTGGCGGGCGGGGTGGGCAGGGTCGTCAGGCCGGTCCGGGTGGGTCGTGGGCGGCGTCGAAGAGGTGTGTCCAGGCGTGGTGCCAGGGCCAGTTGTCTGGCAGGTGCAGGGTGATACGCCGTGCGGAGCGGGCGATCCGAGCCGGAATCTGGACCAGGTGGGCGCGGAGGGTGGCGGTGGTCGCCTTGGCATGGAAGGCGGAGGTGAGCGCGCCCGTGGCCCGTAGCAGGTTGTAGGTCATGGCCCACAGGGTGAGCCAGGCGGCGTTGGCGTGGAAGTGTCCCGAGGGCAGGTGGGCCAGGGTGGAGGCTTTGCTGTCGGCGATGACCTGTTCGACCACCGCGTGGTGGCGGTGTTCCCGCTCGGCCTGGAGGGTCTGGGCGGGGTTGTCGGTGAAGAAGGGGTGGTAGCGCCAGGCGGGGAACAGTTCGCCCTGCTCGCCTACGACGGCGGGTTTGGCGAGTTCACGGACCCGGCGGACGATCAGTCGGGCGGTGACCCGCTCGCTCTTCTTGCGGCTCGCGAAGGCGGTATAGGCGGGCATCTCGGCGACTTCGGCGTCCGAGATGGGCTCTCCGGTCTCGGGGTCGGGCATCGCGGTCGAGTATGTGATCTGCTGCCATGCCTCGGCGGGAATGCAGAGAACGGCCCGTTTGATGGAGGGGTTCATGCCGGTGGTGATCGAGAAGTGGGCCCCGGCCCGGCGGCAGGCGGAGATCACACCGGCGTTGTAGAACTGCGAATCGGCTCGCAGGATGCGGTTGCCGGTGCAGCCGGCCTCCCGGGCGGTGGCCAGGGCCATCGCTGACGAACTTCGGGGCGCCGCGGGAGTCGGCTGCCTTGCCGCGGCGCATGCGGACTGCGGCGATCACCGGTCTCGACTGCGGGGTGCAGACGGAGCAGAGCCACAGTGCCGACGAGTTGCTGCAGTTCGTGGTCACGGTGGGCGGACAGTGCGTGGACGGTGCGGATGCTGCCCTGGTAGGGAGGGCTACCCCTGGTACGAAGACAAAGTGGTACACACCGATGGCGCTGTCGTACAGCTGGCCCTGGGCACGGTCGGGCCTTGTGGTCTCGCCCTCCGCGCACCGCAGCACGATTCTCGCCCGCAGTGCGAGGCACTGGGCAGTCTTGGCCCGCCTCGCCCAGCACACCAACTGGGTCCGCTCGCCCTCGGTCAGGACCAGCTCGGACTTCGACCGACCGATAGGGCCCTCATCTTGTTCTTTATCTTCCAGCATCGAACGACGCCTCGTACTGAGTCGCTCACCTGGTGTTCGCCGGACGTGGGGGCGGCCTCCGTCTGATCATGCTCACCCCACCAGTTGTTCTCCGTACACGGCTCCGCCCGCCTCCGTCTTCGCTGCGGCGGAGGGAAGAGCCCCGCTATCGGCTCAGGTTCCCGAGGCCTGCGCACTCCCTAAGCTGTACTTTCGTCGCTCCCGATCAACCGACCTGCGAGGACGCTGATGCCCCGGCTCGCCCTCTCCGACGACTTCCTCACGGACCTCGTGTCCCTGCAGCGCCCCGTGCAGCGGGAGGTGGACGAAGCGATACGCATGTTCCGCAGTCTCACCGCGCACCAGCTGCACGCAAGCAAAGGGCTGCACCTCGAGAAACTGCAGCAGGCACGCGACCCGCGCATCCGTACCATCCGCATCACGAAGTTCTACCGCGGTGTGCTCCTCGCTCCCGACGACGGCACTGACCTCTACACCCTGTTGCGGGTCGCCCCTCACGACGAGGCGATCGGCTGGGCCCGCAAGCGGGCTTACTCCGTCAACGGCGCCACCGGGGCTCTCGAAGTGCGCAACGTCGACGCCCTTGAACAGATGGAGACCTTCTTCTCCGGCAAGGCGGCCGCGACGCCGACCCGCCTTTTCGAGCAGCATTCCGACACGGTGCTGCGCGACCTCGGCATCGATGACCAGGTACTGCGGCTCGCAAGAGTCTGTGTGACACCTGATGATCTCAAGGTCATGGCCCCGCCCATGATGCCCGCTGATCAGTTCGAGGTGCTTGAGTTCCTCGGCCTCGGATACACCGCGGAAGAAGTGTGGGAGCAGGTGATCGCCCCTCGCGGGCAGACCGTACGCGCGGCGGCCGACCGAGCCCCGGTCACCCTCGCCGAGGCGGTCCTCAACACGCCGCACCGGCTTGTGGAGGTCACGGGGCCGGGCGAGTTGGAACGCATGCTCAACGAGGACCTGGCCCGCTGGCGTGTGTTCCTCCACCCGGCGCAGCGGCGGTATGCCTACCATCCGGGTTTCAACGGCCCTGCCCAGGTCACCGGCGGCCCTGGCACTGGCAAGACCGTAGTGGCCCTGCACCGCATACGCCACCTTCTGCGCACCGGCGGGGACGGCGACCGCATACTCGTGACCACCTTCACCAAGGCGATGGCTGCGGCCCTGCGGGACAACCTCGCGCTGCTGCTCGGGAAGGCCGACGCGCATCTCCTCGACCGGGTGGACGTGACGACGGTGGACGCGCTGGCGGCGCGCGTCATCCGTGAGGCGAACGGCAGTTGTCCCAAGCCGCTCTCACCCGCGGGGGAGAAGAGCGCGTGGACGCGCGCCATCGGGCGTGAACGATCCCCATGGACGCAGCAGTTCCTGTCCCAGGAGTACCGCAACGTGGTCCTGGCCCAGGATCTGCGAACCGTCGACGACTATCTGCGGTGCGCGCGGCGCGGCCGGGGCACGCAGCTCGGCAGGGTGCAGCGGGCCCAGGTATGGCAGGTGATGCAGCGTTTCACGACGGATCTCGAGTCCCGGGATTCGGCGACGTATACGCAACTGTGCGATAGGGCAGCGCGCATCCTGGCCGCTTCAGGGCCGCGCTATCGGCATGTGGTCGTCGACGAGGCACAGGATCTGCATCCCGCGCAGTGGCGCGTCCTGCGTGCATGCGTGGCGATGCAGGCCGATGACATGTTCCTGGTGGGAGACCCTCATCAGCGGATCTACGACTCCCAGGTCTCGCTGGGTTCCCTCGGTGTCCACATCCGTGGCAGGTCGGCCCGGTTGCGGCTCAACTACCGTTCCACGGAGGTGATCCTGAAGTGGTCGGCTGCGCTGATCGACGGCCAGCCCGTGGTGGCGCTCGGTGAGGACGGCGAGGAAGGAGCCGCCCACGACACCCTTCGTGGCTACCGCTCGGAACTCCACGGCCGCCTGCCTGTGGCGCGCGGGCACGCGAGCCAGGACCAGGAGCTCGTGGCACTGGTGGAACAGGTGCGTACGTGGATCGAACAGGACGGCGTCAGACCGTCCGACATCGCTGTGTGCGCCCGCTTCAACACCGTTGCCGATGCTGTGATCCAGCGGTTGCGCAGGGCGGGCCTCGCGGCCGTCGCCGTCAAGGACGACCCTGGACCGGATGTGGCCGGTGTGCGGGTGGCGACGATGTACTCGATGAAGGGACTGGAGTTCAGGTGCGTGGCGGTCGTCGGCGTCACTGCGTCCGTGCTGCCGTTCGCGCCCCAGGTCACACCCGCCGAGATCGATCCCCTTCAGCACCAGCAGGATCTGCTCGCCGAGCACTGCCTGCTATTCGTGGCGTGCACGCGGGCACGGGACGCTTTGGCCGTGTCGTGGAGCGGAGAGCGTAGTCCGCTCCTTGATGCTGCGGGCGTGTGAGCACGCCAGGGACGCCGCTTGTCCGTGGGAGGCGGCGCCCCAGGTGCGTGTGCGCATGTGCGGGATCAGGTGGCGAGGTCAGGCCTTGATCGCCAGGATCTTCACTCGCCTCGTGGCTCCGTCCGCGGCGCGGTACTCGACCTCCGCCCCCGCCGACTTGTCCACCAGTGCGCTGCCCAGCGGTGAGGAGGGGGAGATGACCTCGGCACCGTCGACAGGCAGTTCAGCCACCGCGTACAGCGTGTCGTGGTCCGCCTGGCCGTCGAAACCGAGCGCGAGCAGCGCTCCGGGCATGACCGCTGCTGGAGCCACTCCTTCACCTCCCACCGCCATGTCGTCGAGGAACGCCCGCAGGAAGGCGACGCGCCGGGTGCGGCGGTCACGCTGATCCGCAAGGTTCTTGCGCATGAAGACGAGGTTCGCCGCGTCGATGTCCTGGGGGAGCTCATCAGGAGTGTCCAGGGCGGCCTGGAGGGCGGTGATCTCCGCCAGAACGCGTTGGAACGCGCCTACGGGGATGGCCTGCGCCGGGTTGCCTATTCCGGCGACTGCATCGTGGACCTCCGGCGACGGCGCCGTGGACGACACCTCGATGGCAGGAGGCCGGGCTGCGCGCACCTCCCCGGACTGCTCGGCGACGACCACCGGTTCCTCGCTCGCTTCTTCCAGCGAGTGTTCCCAGGCCGCGGGCTCGGCAATGTGCTCGACTCCGGTGGCCTCCGCGATGGGCTGCGGCGGCTCCGTGTGTTCGGGTGCCGGCTCGGGGATCGGCTCGATCCCCAGCCGTTCCAGTTCCGACCAGAGCGGTGCCAGCGCCTCTTCCTTGTCCAGGTGGAACCGGCTCCCTCGAATGCGTACGAAGGTCCAGTCGACGCGCTCGAGATCCCGCTGTCGAGCCGCTGCCGTGGCCGCGTCCTCGCCCTCGGCGAACGTGTCACCGTCGCAGGCGACGGCGAGCCGTCGGGTTCCGCCCTCGACGACGAGGTCGATGGTGTGCCGGCCCACCCGGTAGCGGGGGCGCACCCGGTAGCCCTGTCCCTCGAGCTCCCGGTAGACCTGCTGCTGGAAGAGGTTGTCGAACGCCTCGTGGCGCACGTTTGGCAGCACCTCGCCCTCGACGGCGGCGGTCTCCTCCTCAGCGGGCAGGGTGAGCCGGTCGAGCCAGTGGCGGCGCAGATCGTTCTCGTGGAACTGCTCGGTGCGAGCGCTGTGGAACACCCACACCTGGTCGCGGGCGCGGGACGCCGCGACGTTGATGCGCTGCTCGTACGTCTTGCCGGTGAAGCCGCCGGGAACGGTACCGGCCGCCGTGGTGGGCGAGTTGACGCAGGAGATGAACATGATGTCGCGCTCGTCGCCCTGGAAGTCCTCGGCGTCGCCGACCCGGATGCGGCGCTGTTCGCGCTCGTCGTAGTCGAGTCGTTCGGCGAGCTGGTTCTCCAGCTCCCCGAGATGTGCCTTGCTTCCCCGCAGGCTGATGACACCCATGGTCAGGCCTTCGTAGGCGGGATCGGCGCAGCACCGCACGACCGCGTCGACGAGGGCATGGGCCTCAGGGATATTGGCGAGTCGCGAGTTGGCGCCGAGCGCCTCGCCGCCCTCGACGTGCACGGTGCGCACGGGCGGGAGGCGGTCGGCGCCGTACTGGCGCAGTGGCTGGAGGCGGCCGTTGTAGCAGAGCTCGTTGGAGAACTCGATGATCTCCGGCATGCACCGGAAGTGCTCCTTGAGCATGAGCGTGCCGCGGCCGGCGGAGAGCGCCTCGGTGAGGTCGAAGAAGCTCGACTCCGGGCCGAACAGGCTGCGTACGTCGGGCTCCAGGGCGGTCAGCAGCCGGTCGCGGAGGGCGAAGTACTCGTCCTGCTTCAGACCGACGTTCGCAGGGCTGACCTGCTTGCTGTCACCCACGACGACCATCCGGTCGGCGAGCCAGCTCAGCAGCATCGCTTCGAGTCCGGACTGGCTCGCCTCGTCGACGATGACGACGTCGAAGATCCCGGGGCGCTCCATCGGCACGGTCTCCGCGACCTGGTGCAGTGGCATGATCCAGGCGGGCACGGCCGACTGCGCCTTGCGGAGGGCGTCCTGGGCGTCGCGTCGGTAGCGGTGCTGGTACTTGCCCTTGATACGGCGTACGGCCTGCTGGTAAGCGGACAGGGCGCGGGACTGGTCGCCGGTGAGCAGACCGAGGCAGCGGTGCCAGGCACGGGCGGCGGCGAGCCGGGCGAGGGTGATGCGTGCCTCGTCGTCGGCCTCGGTGAGGCGGGCGCGCAGGGTGCGTTCGGCTGCCGGGTCGGTGAGGCGTTCGATGCGCTCCCGCCATGCGGTCCATGCCCAGGCCTGGGCGAGCGTGGGCAGCCTCTGGTCCCACTCGCGGTCGTCGGCGCTGTCCACGAGGCGCTGGGCGAGTGCGGGGAAGGCGTCGTGTACAGCGGTGTGGGCGGCGTCCTGGGCTGCGCGCAGCCGGCAGGCCTCCCGTACTTCGGCAATCTCTTCGCTGAACTCGCGGTACCCGTCTGCATCCTGGGCTCGTACGGCATCCCGCAGACGCTCGACGGCCGCTGACACGCCGGGGCGGTCGAGCCACTTCTGGAGCAGTGCGGCGGTGTCGGCGACGAGGCGCCGGGCGTCCTCGGCTGCACGCAGCGTGGCGGCGGCTCGGAGCAGGGAGCGTGTGGCGGTCTCGATCGTCTGGTCGTGCCAGGGAGCGGCAGCGAGTTCCGCGGACGTTGCCGCGGCGGTCATGACGTCAGTCCGGGCGGTTGCGACGGTGAGCAGCGCCTCGAGGACTTCGCTCTCCTGCCGTAGCCGGGCCAGGCGAGGCCCGTGTCCCTGCCAGGGCTGGGTGGGGACGCCCCACTCACGCTCGACGGCGGCGAGGCGGAGTTCGAGCTGGACGCGTGCGACCACGACGGCGGCTGTTGCCGCGTCTTCGGCGGGGCGGCCGTCGACACGTACGCGCTGCGGGAAGTCCGTGACGGCCTTGGCGAGCTTGCTGCGCGTACCGAGTGGGCCGCGCAGCTTCTGTCCCTGCGCCAGTCCGTCGTGGAGGGTGGTGGCGAGGCCGAGTGCGGTCGACACGTCGTACTGCTCGAGGCCGTCGACGAGCGCGGTGCCGAGCCGATCGAGGCACTCCTGTGCGGCGGTGAGGGTGTCGGTGACGGCGGCGTGCCTGCTGCGGGCCTGCCAGTCCTGTCCGGTGATGACCTCTCGCAGGGCGGTTTCGGCCCACGTGCCGACGGCGACGGCAAGGGAGACGGCCCGGACCCGGGCGCCGGTGAAGGCGTCGAGCGCCTGGGACAGGCTCCTCTGCTCATCCTCGCTGAGGGCGCGGACGTAGGGGTCGTACTGCTCCGCGAGCGGGTCCTGTCGCGCTGCGGCGTGGGCGTCGTCGGCCGCGCGAATGGTGGTGACCGCGTCCTCGAAGACGCCGGGTGAGGGCAGTTCGGCCGGTCCCGGCACGTCGGCGGCGAGCGCCCGCAGATGCGGGGTGAAGGCGCGGGTGGAGTGCACCAGTCGCAGCGCCTCCTCGGCGGTGACCGCGGGCTGCTCCTGCGGCACGGGTCCGAGCCAGCTGTGGGCGTCCTGCTCGGCGGCGAGACGTGCGGCGATCTCCTGGAGGCTTCCGCTGTAGTCGCCGATGTCGGCGGCGAAGCGCCGGGTCTCCAGTTCCCGTACGTCGGCGAGGTCGCGCAGCAGCGTCTGCTGCCGGCTGCGCGCCTCGGCGAGGCGCCGCTGCAGGACGGTGATGTCCTTGGTGGACGCCTTCGGGTCGTAGCCGGCGTATTCGCTCAGGATCCGCTGTACGGAGGCTTCGAGTTCCCGCTGGGCGGCGGCACCGTCCTCGGTGCGACTGACGCACAGGTCGCGTACGGACTCGGGCAGTTTGTCGCGCAGTACACGCAGGGCGCGCGGGGTGTGACTGGTGATCAGGACGCGCTTGCCCTGTGCGAGGAGGTCGGTGACGAGGTTGGCAATGGTGTGGGTCTTGCCGGTTCCGGGCGGGCCCTGGACGACGACGAGACGGTTGTCGCGCAGTCGCTCGGCGATGGTGCGCTGCTCCTCGTTGGCGGGGAGCGCGAAGTAGACCTCTCCGTTCTCGGCGCCGGTCTCGTCGGCGCTCGCGAGTTCGGCGGCGGTCAGTGCGCCGTCACGGCCGGCCACGTAGGCGAGCAGTTCGGTGGGCTCGGCTCCGCGTTCGATGTGCTCGGCGATCGCCTTGAGGGCGTCGAGGGTCGAGCGCCGGTTGCGTTCCCGCAGGACGAGCGCCGGTGTGAAGCCGACCTGCGGTACGTCCAGGCTGCGGGGCTTCTCCCGCTCGATGCCCGGGAGGTATCGGGTCGCGGCATGCGCGGCATTGGCCCACGTGCGCAGCGCCGCGTGCAGTCCGTCGATGCCGTCGGGGTCGGTGGCGTCACCGATCTCCTCCAGCCCGCGGTTGATCTCCTCCCGTACGGGGCCGTGGACGCGCTGCTCGCCGTCCAGCATCGACTCCTCGAGGCGCAGGCCCTGGACGCTGGGGTCCGGGGCGGCGGTGAGGGTGCCGGTGGCGGGGTCGAGATGCAGGACCGCCCGGTGGGTGACGAGGTGCCGGTCGATGCGCTGTCCGTCGACCGACTGCCAGGTCAACCTGCCGACGCCGAAGACGAGTTCGTAGGCCTCACCCAGGTTGACGGCGTCCTCGTGCATCTTGTGCAGGCTGTCGTAGAGCCTTACGAGCGGGTCGATGGCACGACGCCGCTCCGCCCAGGCGCTCCACTCCTGTGCCCATGCTGCGTACAGCTTCTCGATGCGTTCGCGTTGGGGATGGTCGTCGAGCTCGGTGTACGTCTTCTCCAGGGGAATACCGTGCGACCAGTCGGGCGCCACCTCGTCGATGCGGCGCCGCAGGTGCGGCGGGCGTGGCTGGGTGAAGTCCCGTATGCGTCGTTCGTCGACCCAGGGGGCGAGGGTGTTGTGAGGCTGTGGAGCGTCCTCACGATGCGGGCGGGGGACCCTGAGCCAGGCCGGTTCGTCGCCGGAGAGCGGGCCGTCGGTCATCACCTCGACGCCGGGATCGTCGGGCAGGTCGGCGAACCAGACGGTGCCCGCGGCCCCGTCGAGGGTGCGCACGGGGCGGGCCCTCGTTTCTTCGGCCTCGGCCAGGAAGCGGAAGATCTGTCGTACGCGACGGGCGTCGTCGGGCGCGGACATCGCGGGCCGCTGGGGTGTTTCGTTCGGCGCGCGGTGCGGGGTGTTCTCGCGATCGCCCTGATCTGCCGTGCGCGGCATTCGGGACCGTTCTGGCGCTGCGGGCAGGTCGTGCGCCTGCGTGGCCGGCCCATCGGATGCATCAGGATTCGGGTGCGCGGCCGACGGCTCCGATCGGGCCGCGCCCGTGCCCTCCGACGGTGCATCGGGCTGTGCGACGGCGGGCGGTGTCGTCGGCGGGCCCCCGAGGAGCGTGCGCGGATCGCGCGCGGGGCCGGGATCAGGGGCAGCGGTCGTGGGCGCGGAGGGGACCGGCAGCGGTGCGGCGGCTTCGGCCGTACTGAACGTCACCGCGGACGGTGAGTGCCACGACGTCGTCGCCGTTGCGGTAGCCCGAGGCGTATTCGGGATCGGACAGCTGGTAGGGGCGTATGTCCTCGACGCGTACCGAGAGACCGTCCGGATACGTGTACGTCGAGCCGACGGCGTGAATCATGCTTGCTGAGCCATGCCCGTGCTGGGTCATGTGCCCCCCACTGATGCTAGGGCCACGATCGCGGCCCGTCCGGTGCGATGTGCCACGCCGTCCCCCGAACCGCGGTCTGGACCGACGGCCACCCCCGGGGTAGCGTGAACTTAGTACACGGGATGCTAGCAAGCTTCACAACATCCCCACACCCCCGCCACCATAAGGTGTGGGTGCTCCCGTCCGGCATTCCCCTCCCCCGCCCCATCCGCATCTACTACCGTGTCACCAAGCACGCATTTACGCTGATCAGGCGCACAAGAGGATCGAGAGCCGAGGACGGACGTGCAGCACACTCCACTGAGCCCCGAAGACCCCGTCTCGCTGGGCGGCTTCGAGCTCCTCGGCCGGATCGGCCAAGGGGGCATGGGCCAGGTCTTCCTCGGGGAGTCGCCCGGTGGCGAGCCGGCCGCGGTGAAGGTGATCAAGCCGGCGGTGGTGGACTCGGAGTCGCGGCAGCGGTTCGCCCAGGAGATCGAGGTGCTCAAGACCGTCTGGGGTCCGCGCATCGCCGCGTTCCTGGGCGCGGACGCCGAGGCGGAGCAGCCGTGGCTGGCGACCGAGTACGTGGACGGTCCCGACCTCGGTCGGTATGTGAAGTCCCACGGCCCGCTGCCCTCGCTCCTGACGGCCGCGCTCGGTGCGATCCTCGCCGAGGCACTGTCGGCCGTGCACACGCAGGGCCTGATGCACCGCGACCTCAAGCCGGCGAACATCCTGCTGGGGCCCAACGGCCCGAAGATCATCGACTTCGGGCTGGCGGCCTTCTCCGAGTCGAACGTCTCTCTGACCGCCCCGAACCAGGTGGTCGGCACCCCGGTGTGCATGGCCCCGGAGCAGGCGGCCGGCGAGAAGCCGCTGACGTCGGCCGTGGACGTGTACGCGCTGGGCGCCGTGCTGCTCTTCGCGGCGACCGGCCACTATCCCCATGAGGCGGCGACCCCGTACATGGTGTTCCACCTCGTCACCGACCCCGGCACCGGACCCGACCTCTCAGGGGTGCCCGCGGAGCTGCTGTCGCTTTTGACGGGCATGCTCGCCCACAGCGCCGAGGACCGTCCCTCGCCGGGCGACGTGGTGCAGCAGTGCCGGACGGTCGTCGAGGCCCAAGGTATGAAGATCGCCCAGGCTCGTCGGCGACTCACCGCGCACACGGCCGCGCTACGGGACCGGACGGGGCCGGGAAATGCCCCCGCCCCGCGTCCTGCGCGGCCCGTCGTCGGCTTCGAGCATCTGCGCACCGTGACCGCCTCGGCGCCGCACGCCCCGCAGTCGCCAGAGCCAACCTCCACAGCGCATGATGGCGCACCCGACCCCACTCCGGTGACGATGCGCGAGGAACCCGATCCCGCACCCCGTACCGGCGTCGACACCCCGGAAGAGGTCCGCCGTGAGCAGCCCGCGCCAGGGCGCCCGCCGACGGCCGCCCGACGGCCCAAGGAGCCGGCCCGTACCTTGCGCCACTCCGCTCAGGCCCGCCGGACCGCGGAGCAGCTGCGCACGACGTACGCGGCCCGCGCCCCCTTCTGAGGTCCCAGCCCCACTCCGCGACTCCCCGAACCCGTGACTTGCGCCCACCCCGCCCCGACGGTGACACGACCGGCGTCAGGATGGGGCCGCACCACCCGCCGACGTGAACGCCCAGGAGGCCCCAAGTGACCGCCGACCCCACCACCGCCCTCGCGACGAGCGGCGAGGACGCCCAGTTCCCACCGGGCGCCCAGATCCTCGTACGGGACGAGGTGTGGCTGGTGCGCAACACGACCCGGACCGAACACGACGGCGCCCGGATCGAGGCGGTCGGCGCCTCGGAGTTCGTCCGCGACCAGGAGGCGGTGTTCTTCACCGAGCTCGACCGGATCGAGCTGCTGGACCCCCGGCAGACCCGACTCGTGCGCGACGACTCGCCGAACTTCCGCCGCTCGCGCCTCTTCCTGGAAGCGGTGCTGCGCAAGACCCCGCTCCCCCAGGCCGAGCGCGGCCTGGCCCTCGCGGACTCCTTCCTCCTGGACCCGCTCCCCTACCAGCAGCGCCCCGCACAGCTCGCCCTCTCGGGCCGCAATCTGCGGCCGCGCATGCTGATCGCCGACGTCGTCGGTCTCGGCAAGACGCTGGAGATCGGCCTGACGCTCGCGGAGCTGATCCGGCGGGGCCGGGGCGAGCGGATCCTCGTCGTCACGCCTCAGCACGTCCTGGAGCAGTTCCAGCACGAGCTGTGGACCCGGTTCGCGATCCCGCTCGTACGCCTGGACTCGGTGGGCATCGAGCGGATCCAGCGGGAGATCCCGGCAGGCCGCAACCCGTTCACGTACTTCAAGCGGGTCATCGTCTCCATCGACACGCTCAAGAACACCGACCAGTACAAGCACCACCTGGAGCGCATCACCTGGGACGCGGTCGTCATCGACGAGTCGCACAACCTCATCAACAAGGGTTCGCTGCGCAACCAGTTGGCGCACACCCTCGCCCCGCACACCGACGCGCTCATCCTCGCCTCCGCGACCCCGCACAACGGCGACGCCCGCTCCTTCGCCGAGCTGATCTCCCTGCTCGACCCGGCCGCGATCCGTGACCCGGAGCACTACCGCGCCGAGGACATCGAGCACCTCTTCATCCGCCGTACGAAGGTCAGCCCCGAGGTCCGCGACCAGATGAAAGGCCAGTGGGCCGACCGCGGCCCGTCCTCCTCGATCCGTGTCGAGGCCACGCCCACCGAGGAGAAGATCTTCGAGGAGCTGGCCCAGGTCTGGCTACCGACGGACGGCTCGAAGTCGGTCAGCGACGTACCCCTGTTCCCGTACACGCTGCTGAAGGCCTTCCTCTCCTCCCACGAGGCGCTGAAGGCCACGGTCTCGACCCGCATCAAGACGCTGGAGAAGAAGGACGACCCGCAGGCGACCGCCGCCGAGCTCACGGCCCTGCAACGGCTGC
Source organism: Streptomyces sp. NPDC002133 (assembly GCF_040296405.1). Taxonomy (NCBI): domain Bacteria; kingdom Bacillati; phylum Actinomycetota; class Actinomycetes; order Kitasatosporales; family Streptomycetaceae; genus Streptomyces; species Streptomyces sp. NPDC002133. The sequence continues at coordinate 39,248 of NZ_JBEOXF010000055.1, forward strand.
GGGAGCTGGCGTCGGGGATGACGGATGCGGACTCGGGCAAGTTCCGGGCGCTGGTCGAGCAGTTGGAGGACATCGGAGTCGGCCCGAAGTCCGACACCCGGGTCGTGGTCTTCTCCGAGCGCGTGAAGACCCTGGAGTGGCTGGCGAAGACCGTCCCTGCGGTACTCGGCTTCAAGGGCAAGGCCGCCACGGAGGCGGCCCGCGTGATGCACGGCGGCCTCTCGGACGAGCAGCAGATGCAGTGCGTGGAGGACTTCGGCCTCGCGGACACCCCCGTACGCATCCTCTTCACCGGCGACGTGGCGTCCGAGGGCGTCAACCTGCACCGCCAGTGCAACCAGCTCATCCACTACGACGTGCCCTGGTCGCTGATCCGCATCGAGCAGCGCAACGGCCGCATCGACCGCTACGGACAGGCGCACCAGCCGCAGTTCCGTGCCCTGATCCTCACCAGCTCCATCGAGGGAGCCAAGGACGACACCCTCGTCGCTGAGCGCCTCCTGGAGCGTGAGGCGGAGGCGCACCAGTCGCTGGGGACGGCGGAAGCGGTGTCGGGCCTGTACCGGGCGGAGGCCGAGGAGAAGTCCCTCATCCAGGACCTGCTGCGCGGCCGTACGGTCGACGAGTCCCTGGCGGCCCGCCACCCCTCCGGCGCGGACGCCGACGACGGCATGGACGACTTCCTCGCCGACTTCTTCGGCTCGGTCGGCGAGGAGCCGCAGGACGGGGACGCCGAGGACGGCTCCGGCTCGGTACGGAAGGCGGACGTGCCCCGTCTGTTCGCCTCCACCCGCGAGTTCCTCGACGAGGCGCTGCGCGAGGTGTACCCGGACGCGCACGACCGTCTTGACCTGTCGACGGACCAGGAGTCCGGCCTGCTGTCGTTCGCCCCGCCCTCCGACCTGGTCCACCGCCTGAAGGCGCTGCCCCCGGAGTACGTCCGTGAGCAGCGCCTGCGGGAGCGCCTGCTGGTGACCTTCAACCGGCGACTGGCCGACCACAGCCTGCAGCGCGCCCGCGCCTCGGCCACCTCCAGCTGGCCCGAGATCTCCCTGCTGACCGATCTGCACCCGGTGCTGGAGTGGCTCACCGACAAGGTCCTCGTACGCCTGGACCGCCAGGAGGCGCCGGTGCTGACGGCCGACGTGGACCGGGCCACCTACCTCGTCCAGGGCATCTACTCCAACGCGCTCGGCCGCCCGACGGTCGTCAAGTGGATGGCGGTCAACGCGGACGGGGACGTGGACGACGACATGGTGGCGATACTGCGCCGCGCCGGCGTCGGCCCCACGATGGCGAACCCCGCCGTCCCCCACGACACCGGGCGCCTCGCCGAGGCGATCCCCGCGGTCCTGGACACGGCGGAGGCGTTCCTGGAGCGCCACCGGGAGGCGTGGGACGAGCCGCTGCGTGCCCCGATCGAGGAGTACAAGGCGCGTCTAGGTTCTTGGGAGCAGCCCACGCTCCCAGGCGGCGGCTCCACGTCCGGCACCCGCGAGCGCCTCGCCTCACTCGCCGACTCCCTTCTGACGACGGGCCGCCCGATGCTCCGGGTGCTCGCCGTCCTCGCCCCCACGCCCGCTTCCGCCGCCTGACCGAACCTCCAGAGGTACACGACGATGACGTACGACTCCCTGGTCAACCGCGGCGACTACTTCTCCGCGCACTACCTCGCCGAGGTCCTGCCCAAAGACCTCAAGTCCGGTCTGCTCGCCCAGTGGAAGCAGCGCGAGGAGGACACCGCCGGCGCCGAACGCCCCGAGGGCGCCCTCCCGATCACCCCGCGCGCCGGCCTGCGGACGCTGCGCCGCCCGTACTTCGCAGCGCGCTCCTACTTCACGATGGACGAGGAGCGCGCCGCGACGGGCGACGACGCCACGACGTACGACGCCCCGGAGTGGCGCGAACGCGTCCGGGCGCTGAACGGGGAGGCGCTGCGCGCCCTCGGCTACGACGCGAAGCCGCAGACGGTGACCGTCGTGCGCGCCGACCAGTCGTACGAGGTGCGGGTCGCACACGCCGAGAAGGGCCTGATGGCGCTCGACTGCGGCTGGTCGGCGGAGCCCGACGACGCCCTGGACCCGGACGGTGCGGGCCGCCTGCTGGACGAGCTGCGCCTCGACGGCCAGCACACCGTCACGACCGGCTCGAAGCTCGCCTCGTTCCTGTTCGCGTGCGAGGACGCCCCCCGCTATGTCCTGCTGTTGGTGGGCGGCGTGGTCGTCCTCGCCGACCGGGCCGCCTGGGGCGAGGGACGGTACCTGGCGGTGTCCCTGGACGCGGCCCTGGAGCGCCACGACACCAAGGCGGGCGGCGAACTCGACACGGTCGCCGCCCTGTTCGGCGCGGACTCGCTGCGCACGCCGGAGGAGGGCGGCGAGAACCCCCTCGCCGAGCTCGTCGACAAGTCGACCAAGCACGCGGTGGGCGTATCCAGCGAACTGCGGGACGGCCTGCGCCTGAGCGTCGAACTGATCGCCAACGAGGTCCTGGAGCGCCTGCGGGAGGCCGGGGTCCGCCCCGACGAGGTCAAGGAACTCCCCGAGCTTGGCCGCCAGTTGACCCGCGAGTCGCTGCGCTACCTGTACCGCATCCTCTTCCTGCTGTACGCGGAGGCACGCCCCGAGCTGGGCATCCTCCCGTCGGACTACCCCGAGTACCAGCAGGGATACGGCCTGGGACGGCTCGGCGAACTGATCGCCGAGCGCGACCTGGTCGACGAGAAGTCCCGCCGTGGCGTATACCTGTACGAGTCCCTGGACCTGCTGTTCCGCAAGGTCCAGGAGGGCTACCGTCCGCGCCGGACGCACGGCGCGGACGCGGAGGTCGTCGGCGAGAAGACGTCGGAGGACCTCGGCCTGCGCTTCGAGCCGCTGCATTCCAAACTGTTCGAGCCGGAGTCGATCCGGCTGATCGGCGAGCGTACGGAGGTCGGCGAGGACCGTTTCGTCGACACCCGCCTGCGCAACGCCACCCTGTACCGCGTCCTGCGCCTGCTGATGCTGACCCGCGGCAAGAGGCGGGAGCGCGGCGGCTTCATCTCGTACGCCCAGCTCGGCATCAACCAGCTAGGTGCGGTGTACGAGGGCCTGATGTCCTACTCGGGCTTCGTCGCGGGTGAGGAGCTGTACGAGGTCGCGAAGAACGGCGACCCGAAGGACGGCTCGTGGCTCGTCCCGGCGACGAAGGCCGACGAGTACCCGGACGACGTGTTCGTCCGCGCCAAGGACGAGGACACCGGCGAGGAACGGCGGGTGCGGTACGCGCCGGGCTCGTTCGTGTACCGCCTGTCGGGCCGCGACCGGCAGACGTCGGCGTCGTACTACACGCCGGAGTCGCTGACACGGGTGACGGTGCAACTGGCGTTGCAGCACCGCCTCGACCAGGACGACACGGTGACGCCGGCGCGCGAGCTGCTGGAGTGGAAGATCTGCGAGCCGGCACTCGGCTCGGGCGCGTTCCTCAACGAGGCGATCAACCAGGTCGCGGCGGAGTATCTGCGGCGCAGGCAGGACGAGCTCGGTGTCGCGATCGACACGGAGCGCTACGCGGTCGAGCTGCAGAAGGCCAAGGCCTACATCGCCCTGCACAACTCCTACGGCGTGGACCTCAACCACACGGCCGTCGAGCTGGCGGAGGTGTCACTGTGGCTGAACACGATGCACCCGGGCATGGAGGCGCCGTGGTTCGGGCTGCATCTGCGGCGCGGCAACTCGCTCATCGGCGGGCGGCGGGAGGTGTACCGCGCGGAGCAGCTGAAGAAGGGCGCGTGGCTGACGGCGACGCCGGAACGCTTCCCGCTCGACGCGGTGAGCGCTGGGTCGCCTGAGGGGATTCCGGACGGCTCGGTGTACCACTTCCTCCTTCCGGCGAAGGAGTGGGGCGCGGTAGCTGGCGAGAAGGAGGCCAAAGTTCTGGCGCCGGACGAGACTAATGCGCTCGGGGCATGGCGTAAGGCCCTCACCAAGTCCCCAACCGCCGCCCATACCAAGCGACTTCAGGCGCTGACTCGCCGTGCTGAGTACCTGTGGAGCCTGGTCCTGCACCGCCTGGAGATCTCCGAGCGTGAAATCTCGCGCCGCATCGACGTATGGGGCGCGGAGGACGGCTGGCTGCGGACGCCTGAGGAAGCGGTGCAACGGGAGAAGGTACTGGCCGACCTGGAAGCGGTCGACACGCCGTACTGGCGCCTCAAGACGCTGATGAACACGTGGTGCGCGCTGTGGTTCTGGCCGGTACAGGAGGCCGCGCTGCTGGATGGTTCGGCGGACGTGTACGAGCGGGCGGGGGCGGCGCAGCGGCAGGCGGTGCAGGTCGACTCATCGGTGCTCATGGAGTGGGAGTCGGAGGACCTGTTCGGCGAGGTCGTTACGGGCGAGCTGAAGCGCAAGGCCCCGAAGGGCGGCACCCGGAAGGCCAGCCCGAAGGAGCGCCGCCCGGTGATCCCGCTGGTCGGGCTGGACGACTGGCTCGACTACGCGGAGTCCCTACTCGGCACGGACGACGTGCCGCCGGACTCGTTTGTGGCATCGTTCGACTCGCTGAGGGAGATCGAGCGGTACGAGGACGAACTGCCCGACTGGATGGGCATGGACCGGTCGTACTGGCTGGAGTCCCGGTATCCGTGGGCGGCGGTGGCGAAGGATGTGGCCGAGCGGCAGGGCTTCTTCCACTGGGAGCTGGAGTACGCGTCCGTTTTCGCAGGGCACGGTGGGTTCGATCTGCAGGTGGGGAACCCGCCTTGGGTGCGGCCGCGGTGGCAGGAAGACACCGTGCTCGCGGAGCTGGAACCCTGGTTCATGCTGGCGGACAAGCCGGGTGTGGTGGAGTGGCGGCTGCGCAAGAGTGAGGTGCTGGGGGAAGACACGAAGGCTCGGGAGTACTTTCTCGATGAGCTGGCCTCCAACACGGGCACGGTCGCGATGCTGAGCAACGTGACGACATACCCCCTGCTGGCCGGGACACAGCCGGATCTGTATCGGGCATTCATGTGCCGGACATGGGCCAACACGGCAGAACCGGGGATGGCCGGACTGCTGCACCCCGACAGCCACTTCAGCGGGGTCAAGGAGGGAGCGCTCCGCGGTGCCGCGTACAGGCATCTGCGGGTACATGCGCACTTCGTCAACCAGCGAAAGCAGCAACTCTTTGCGGAGATCGACAACCACGTCGAGTTCGGCATCCACATCTACGGCTGTCGGCAGCCCGTCTCATTCGTCCAGGCCGCATGGCTGTACGCGCCCGAAGCTCTGACCGGCTCCCTCACCTACGACGGCACGGGCCCCGTGCCCGGGCTGAAGCACAAAGGTGAATGGGACCTCCGACCTCACCGGTCTCGACTGGTGACGGTGGACGAGAAGCGGCTCGCTGAGTGGAACCGGCTGGCCGGTGACAACAGTGTTCCTGACGCCCAGGCGGCCCTACTCTACCCGGTAACGGTGTACGAAGAAGGGGCTATCAACGCACTGGCGGCGGTGACTACTCGTCTTGGAGCTACTGCCCGGATCAGCGCCGGCTACCACGAAAAGATGGGCAGGGAGGACGGCTTCATCCGCTGGGAGTCATCCGCCCCTGAGGATTTCTCCGAAGTAGTGTTGCAAGGGCCGCACTTCGCGGTGGGCACACCGTTCAACAAGCAGCCCAATATTCCCTGCAAGAGCAACAAGGACTACACGACCTGGGATCTCACAGCCTTGCCCGAGGACGCTGTACCTCACACCAACTACGTGCGTGCCACTGACCGCGACAGCTACGTCGCCGAGCAGGACGCATGGGAGGGTCGGCCGTACACGGACTATTTCCGGCTGGCGTGGCGAGTAATGATTCCACCTGCGAACGAACGCAGCCTCTTCGCGGCCGTCATCCCTCCCGGTCCCGCACATGTGGACGCTGTGCAATCCATGTTTTTCACGGGCAACGGGCTCACAGCACTCAGTGCTGGATTCTGGGCAGCTCTCCCCCTGGACTATTTGCTCCGCATCACCGGTCGCTCTCACCTTCGGAATGCCGAGGCATACAGAATGCCCGCCCCGGTCGCCGACCACCCCTTGGCAGCCCCTCTCCTCCTGCGCACCCTCCGCCTCAACTGCCTGACCAACGCCTACGCCCCCCTGTGGGAGGAGCTGTACAACCCCACATGGCCGGGCTACGAGGACTGGGCGTACCAGGGGTGGCCCCACCTCAAGCCGCTCGCCTCGGGTCTTGGCCCCACGTGGGAGTACGGCACGCCTCTGCGCTCGGAGCACGAACGGCGGGCAGCGCTCGTCGAGATCGACGCGCTCGTCTCCGTCTGGCTGGGCATCACCGCCGATCAGCTGGCTGCGATCTACCAGGGTCGCTATGCGGTGCTGTCCGAGTACGAGTCGGAAATGTACTTCGACGCGAAGGGCAGAAAGATCGCGAAGAGTTTCCATGCCCAGGGGGTGGGCCAGGCGAAGGACGCCTACCCCGCCCTCCTCACCCACTTGGAAAACCCGGACACCACCCCGCCCTTGGCTGGCTACGTCGCCCCGTTCTACAAGGCCGACCGCGAGGCCGAAATGCGCGCCGCCCACGCATACTTCCAGGCCCGCCTGGACGCGGAGATCGCCGCCGGCCGCTGGTCCGCGTAGACATGGCGGTGCCCCGTGACCGGCCGTGATCGGTCACGGGGCACCGGGCGGGTCACATCTGCTTGGCGACGAAGCCGACGAACTCCCGCCAAGCGTCTGACGTGAGGCTCAGGATGGGCCCGGCCTTGTCTTTCGAGTCGCGCACTCGCACAACTGCGGGTGCGGCAGCAACCTCGACACACTCCCCACCCGCACCGCTGCTGTAGGAGCTCGTGAACCAGCACAGCTCAGGGCTGGGTGTCAGGCCAGCGTCAACGACGTTCATGTATCTCCCAGCAGCTTCTCAATGAAGGACAGCGAATCTGTCGGCGTCAGGCCCTGGGCTCGCAGGATGCCGTATCGCTCTTCGAAGCCCCGGACCACCGGTCGCTCACTGTAGAGGCGGCTGTGCTCGTTCACCTCTACATAAGCGATCCTCCGCGCTTTCCGCGTCTCGATCAAGGTGAACGGCCCGCCGAGTCCAGCATGCTGTTGGCGCTCAGTCGGCATGACCTGAATCTCGACGTTGCGCCGATGCCCGTAAAGCAGAATCTGCTCCAGTTGGCCGCGCGCGACCTCGCGTCCACCCAGTGGTCGACGCAGCGAGCTTTCCTCGATAACGAAGCTGATCGTAGGCATCGACCTGCGGGAGAAGATCTCCTGGCGGACCAGTCGAGCTGCGACGCGCTGATTTACGGTCTCCCCGTCAAGCAGGGGCCGCCACATCTCGAACACCGCCCGCGCATACTCCTCCGTCTGCAACAACCCCGGAACGGCCTGGTTGGCGTACACATGAAGCTCAACCGCCTCCGCCTCCAGTTTCGCCGCGTCCCGGAAGAACGCCGGATACCGCGCCTTAGCGACCTCCTCCTTCATCACCGTGAGCAGGCCGCCGGTCTCCAGCACCTCATCCGCCCGCTCGATGAACCCCAGCTTGGGGATCCGCCGCCCCAGTTCCACCGACGCGACCTGATCCTCCCCGTAGCCGAGCAGCGCACCCAGCTCCGCCCGCGTCAGCCCCTTCGCCGTCCGCAGCAGCCGCAACTGCTGCCCGAAGCACTGGAGGAACCCCGCCTCGCTGTCGCCCTGGCCCGTCAACGGTGATCTCTCCCCCACGTGCAGAACCGCGCGTACAGAACCGGCCTGTACAGCTCGCCGACCGTAACTCTCGGTCTACGATACGGACACGGCCTGTACTTGTCCCTCCCCTTTACGTCACTTCCCCCTTCACCGCGTACTGGCGCCCCTAATGGGAGCTGCCGGGTCGGTGAGACTCGGTGCCGTAGCCGCTGGCAGGTGAGCACTCCAAGCCCCGGAAGCATCCGACTTCTGTGGTGAGACCGTGCCCCTGCTGGTCGGCCGGAAGGCCAGACCGCTGATGGGGTGGCGTGCCCGCCGAGCATGGCGTGAGCACTGGATCCATTAGGGAGCGTGCCGTGTCTTCCGCAGGCTGCACGACACGTGAAGCACCAGGCGAGGAGGGCAAGTTGCTTTTGATCGGCGACGACTGGGCCGAGGACCACCACGATGTCGAGGTCCAGGACGAGAGCGGCCGCAAGCTGGCAGTCGCGAGACTGCCCGAGGGCGTGGAGGGCATCGCCAAGCTCCACGAACTCGTGGCGAAGTACGGCGGTGACGACCCCGTCCCGGGCGAGGTGATCGTCGGCATCGAGACCGACCGCGGCCCCTGGGTACAGGCCCTGATCGCCTCCGGCTACCAGGTGTACGCGATCAACCCGCGGCAGGCCGCACGGTTCAAGGAGCGGTATGGCACCTCCGGCGCCAAGAGCGACAAGGGCGACGCCCACGCGCTCGCCGACATGGTCCGCATCGACCGCGCCCAGCTGCCTCCCGTCGCGGGCGACAGCGACCAGGCCCAGGCCGTCAAGGTCGTCGCCCGCGCCCACCAGACCCTCATCTGGGAACGCACCCGCGCCTTCCAGCGGCTGCGCAACACCCTGCGCGAGTACTTTCCCGCCGCCCTGAACGCCTACGCGGACTTGGAGCTGACCAGCACGGATGCATTGGAACTGCTGATCAAGACACCCTCCCCGCAGACCGCGGCGAAGCTGACTCGCACGCAGATCACCGCCGTCCTGACCCGGCACCGCCGGCACAACCGGAGTGCGAAGGCCGCCACGATCCAGACCGCGCTGTGCGAGCAGCACCTTGGTCTGCCCGAGCCGGTCACGGCCGCCTACGCGGTCGCCGCCACCGCCCACGCGAAGCTGCTGATCGCCCTGAATGAGCAGATAGCCGAGCTGGAAGCGCAGGTGAAAGCACATTTTCTCGCGCACCCGGACGCTGAGATCTACCTCTCGATGCCGGGCATCGGGGTGATCACCGGCGCCCGGGTGCTCGCCGAGTTCGGGGACGACCCCACCCGCTACGCCAGCGCGAAGGCCCGCAAGAACTACGCCGGCACCAGCCCCATCACCAGGGCCTCCGGCAAGAGCCACACCGTCCAGGCCCGCTACGTGCGCAACAACCGACTCGCCGACGCCCTGCAACGCCAGGCGTGCTCCGCCCTGAACGCCTCACCCGGCGCCCGCCGCTACTACGACAAACAACGCGCCCGCGACGCCGGCTACAACCCCGCCCTCCGCCAGGTCGGCAACCGCCTCGTCGGCATCCTCCACGGATGCCTCAAGACCCGCACCCTCTACGACGAAGCCACCGCCTGGTCACACCACGCCCGCCCCCATGCCGCTTGACACCAAACGACATGGGGTGTCTCACCACGTACAGAGTGCGTCCGTACATGCCACCGCGCTGGTGGCGGGCCACTTCGAGCCACAACGCTGGCTCCATGCACACGCCCCGAACCCAAACTCAAGCCTTGGACGCCGACACCGAGTTCGCAATGTCCTTCACGTGCACCCCGCGCGGGGCCCGCCTCGCCCGGCTTCTCGTCTCCCGCTGTCTGGACTCCTGGGGCCACGCCTACGACGGCACCGTCAACGAGACTCTGACCCTGATCGCGGCCGAGCTGTGCGCCAACGCCGTACGGCACGGGCGCGTGCCCGGACGGGATTTCCACGTCCGCCTCCTCGCGGAGCCGGACGGCAAGCGCCTACGCCTCGAGGTCTCCGACACCCGCACGGAGTGCCGCCCCACCCTCGCCCACCCCACGCATCCCGACGCCGAGTCCGAGTCCGGCCGCGGCCTCCTCCTCGTCGCCACCCTCGCGGAAGACTGGGGCGTCACCGACCGCCTCTCCGGCCCCGGCAAAACCGTGTGGGCAGAAGTGAACGTCGCGCCCTCCCGTCACGGTGCCTCTGTGGAGCGGGCGGCCCAGGAACAGCCGCCGCGGATACGTTGATCGATTCTGCCGGAGGAGGAACAAGGCACCGCGTAGAAGGATTCAGCCCGCTCGCCCCATGGCGTGGGTAACCCGATGTCAGTGGTGCCCTCTCCGTCAAAGTAGATCGAGTCAGGCATACTGGATGATTCATTGAGTCGAGGGCGGAGAAGGAGTAGTGCCCGGGTGGCCAGCACGAATGACCACGGGACCCCTGATCCGCAGGTGGAAGCCCGTTCGACCGGTCCGCGCCGGTATACCGCGGAGTACAAGGCGAGGATCCTCGCGGAGTACGAGACGTTGGACAAAAAGGGCAAG